>JASJBF010000017.1 GCA_030066685.1 Kiloniellales bacterium
CGCAACGCACCCGGCGGGCCGCCGCGCGCCACCGAAGGCCGGGTTTGCTTGACCGCCCGCTGCGTTGCGCTCCGCTTACGGTACCCCGCACCGCTGCGCGAAGCGCGCCTGACGGGCGGACAAGCAAACCCGGTCAAATGGGTCATTATCAGCGCTCCTTGGTATAAGCTCAGACCTGGCCCTTCCAGGGCACCAGGGTCCGCTCCAGGTAGCGCATGAAGAGGTCGAAGAGGTAGGCGATGGCGCCGATGACGACGATGCCCATGACCACGACCTCGGTCACCAGGAACTCCGCCGCGCTCAGCACCATGTGCCCCAGGCCGGCCTCGGCGGCGACCATCTCGGCGGCGACCAGTGTGGTCCAGCCGAAGCCGATGCCGATACGCATGCCTGTCAGGATCTCGGGCAGGGCGCCCTTGAGGACGACGTGGAAGACGACCTGGGCGCGCGAGGCCCCCATGGAGTAGGCGGCGTGGATCTGCTCGATCGCGACCGAGCGCACCCCGGCGCGGGTGTTCAGCGCCATGGGCGCGAACATGGCCAGGAAGATCAGGACGATCTTCTGCAGGTCGCCGATGCCCAGCCAGATGATGGTCAGGGGCAGGTAGCCCAAGGGCGGGATCGGCCGGTAGAACTCGATCGGCGGATCGAAGACGCCACGCGCCACGCGGTTGACGCCCATGGCGATGCCGACCGGGATCGCCAGGGCGCAGGCCATGGCGAAGGCGCCAAAGACCCGGTAGAGGCTCCAGTAGGTGTGCTGCAGCAGGGTGGCGCCGGCGAACTCCTCGTTCCAGAGGGTGAAGAAGCGGCCGATGACCGCCTCGGGCGAGGGCAGGAACAGCGGTCGGACCCAGCCCATGTGGGTGACCAGCCACCAGAGGAAGATCAACGCCACCGTGGTCGCGATGCTGATGCCGAGGCTGCGGCCCGAGCCGGGCGCACCGTAGCTGTCGCCCGGCTTGACCGGACCGGCGGAGAAGAGGCCGGCGATGCGGCCGGTGAAGGACAGGGTCGCGTCAGCCATGGTTGCCTCCCGCGGAGAGCTCGTCACCGTGGATGATGCCGAGCACGGTCTCGCGCATCTTGATGAAGTCCGGGCTCGACTTCACCGCGCGGGCGTCCCGGCTTTGGAAGAAGCGGTGGCAGAAGTCGAGGTCGTACTCGTGGGTGATCCGCCCGGGGCGCGGCGACATCACGATCAAGCGGGTCGCCATGAAGAGGGCCTCCTCGACGCTGTGGGTGATGAAGAAGACCATCTTGTTGGTCTCGCGCCAGACGTCGAGGATCAGCTCCTGCACGGTCTCGCGGGTCAGGGCGTCGAGGGCGCCCAGCGGCTCGTCCATCAGCAGGGCCTCCGGGTCGCTGGTCAGGGCCCGGGCCAAGCCGACCCGCTGCTGCATGCCGCCGGAAAGCTCGTAAATGTGATGGCCTTCGAAACCTTCGAGGCCGACCAGCTGCAGGTACTTGCGCGCGGTGCTGCGCCGCTCGGACTTGGGCACGCCCTGCAGCTTGAGGCCGAAGGTCACGTTCTGCAGGACCTTGAGCCAGGGCAGCAGCGCGTGCTTCTGGAAGACCACGCCACGGTCGGCGCCCGGCCCGGTCACCGGCTTGCCGTCCAGCAGGACCTGGCCGCGGCTCGGCTGGATGAAGCCGGCCAGGAGGTTCAAGAGCGTGGTCTTGCCGCAGCCCGAGGCGCCGAGGGCGACCACGAAGTCGCCGTCCTTGATCGCCAGGTTGACGTTCTCCAGGGCGTGGACCTCACCGCCGCCGCGGGTCGGATAGATGACGGTGACGTCATCGACTTTCAAGTCGGCCATGATGGACCCCTTCTTCGGCCGGACCGCCAGGACCGGACCAAGGGAGACGGCAGGCGGGTCCGCGCCCCGGAGCCCGGGGCCGCGGACCCTCCCGCGCGGAGCGCTACTTGCCGAGGGCCTTGTTGACCCAGGTCGCGTTCACCACAGCGCCGTAGTCGGGCAGGACGGCGTCGACCTTCTTCTCGGCCTTGAGGAACTCGGAGGTGAACTGCAGCGCACGCGCCGCGCCGCCCTCGGCACCGCCGCCAAGCCAGCGGCTCGAGGCTTGTGCCTCCAGGGTCGGGAAGTCGTAGAGCGCGAGGACGCCGGGCACGTCCGCGGGCTCACCGCCGATCAGCTTGACGATCTTCTTGACCGGCTCGGAGTCCGGACCCCAGGCCGCGGGATTGCCGCGATAGGCCTCATCGGCGGCCGCGAGGGCCTTGACCAGGTCGACCATGAAGTCGGGGTTGGCCGCCGCCCAGTCCTTGTCGGAGACCATGCCGTCGAAGGTCGCCTTGCCCCAGGCGCTGAGCTGGCCGGAGGTGATCAGGACCTTGCCGGACTTCTTGATCCGGCCCAGCGCCGGATCCCAGATGAAGGCCGCGTCGATGTCGCCGCGTTCCCAAGCGGCGGCGATGTTGTTCGGCTGCATGTTCAGGACCCGCACTTCCTTGGGATCGATGCCGAACTGCTCGAGGGCGAAGAGGGTGTGGAAGTGGGTGGTCGAGACGAAGGGCACGCCGAGCTTCTTGCCCTTGAGGTCCTGCGGCGCGGTGATCCCCGAGCCGTCGCGGACGACCAGGGCCTCGGCCGAGGCGATGTCCTCGACGATCCAGAACAGCTCGATCGGCAGTCCGCGGCTGACCCCCGCGGCGATCGGGCTGGAGCCGGCCATGGCGATCTGCACGTCGCCGGAGGCCATGGCGTTGATCACCTTGGCGCCCGAATCGAACTTCTTCCAATTGATCTTGTAGCCGGTGGCCTGCTCGATCGTCCCGTCGACGATGCCGACCTTCCAGGGGTTGTAGACCAGCTGATAGCCGATGGTGACTTCCTCGTCGGCCGCCTGCGCCACGGCCACGAAGGCGGCGACGGCCAGGCCGGCGCTCAGAATAACTCCCAGGATGCGTCTCATGATTCCTCCCTGCTGCTTGCTTGCTGTTGTTGATCCCGATCGCCCGGAAGGCTGCCGGAGGTCGGGTTGGCGGAAAGCGTTGTCGTTCTACCCTTTGGGATTGGCCAGGATCTCACCTTCTCCTTCGGCCGGGCAAGGCCGAAGGTCGAATGGCGGCGCTTCGGCCGGCGAAACCGAGGGAAAACCCTGACCCCGGCGCGCGCAGGACCGAAGCGCCGGCGTCACCAGTGGCTTCCCTCAGGGGACATGGCCGCCTCTGGAAGGCGGATCGGAAAGCGCGCGCGGATCTCCTCGTCGAGCGCCGGGTCGATGTGGGCGGGATAGTGCTCGGCCAGGATCTCGCGGACCCGCGCCAGCGCCCGTGCGCGGATGTCGCTGCCGCCGCGCTGCTGCCAGTCCTCGGGCGTGCTGCGGTCGCCGAGGCGCGGGTAGACGTACTCCTTCTCCATCAGCGCCAGGGTCTGGCTGCTGCCCAGGAAGTGGCCGGGACCGGCCGCGGCTTCAGCGATGGTCTCGACCGCCAGCGTCTCTTCGGTCACCTCGATCCCGCGTACGGCGCGCAGCACGAAGCCAAGCATCTCGTCGTCCAGGACGAAGGATTCGAAGGAACAGCCGAGCAGGCTCGCCAGCATACCGGAGGATTCATAGACCAGGTTGGCGCCGGCCAGCCCAGCGAGCGCGGTGGTCAGGGCCTTCTCGTAGCCGGCCTGCTCGTCCGGGATCTTGGAATCCGCCATGCCGGCGGCCACCCCGCTCGGCAGGTCGTAGAAGTTGGCGATCTGGGCGGCGGCGGCGTTGAGGATGGCCTCCTCTCCGCCGCCGCCGGAAAAGGCACCGGTGCGCAGGTCCGAGACCATCGGCCAGTTGCTGAAGATGAAGGGATGGCCGGGACGGATCAGGTTGACCAGCAGCAGCGCCGCCAGGGTCTCGGCCACGGTCTGGACCAGAGTCCCGGCCAGGGCCGCCGGCGCGGTCGCCCCCGACTGGCCGGCGGTGATGGCGTTGATCGGCATGCCGTGGCGGACCGCCTCGAAGATGGTGTCGCAGGCCTCGGCGCCGTAGCGCAGGGGCGGCACGATGGGGCTGGAGTGCAGCTTGCAGATCGGCCGCCGGGCGAAAGCGCCCTCGCCGCCCAAGGCTTTGTCAAAAAGGGCGATCATCGGGGCAACGTTCCCGGCTTCGGTGATGGCGGTGCCGAGGTGCTTGTCGGTGCCGGCGAGGCAGGCGTAGGCGGTGTTGAGATCGAGCTCGAGCGAATCCGAAATCTCGGTCGCGATGACGCAACGGGTGAACCAATGGACGTTGTCCAGGCGGTCGACCAGGCGCGCGAAGTCGTAGAGGTCGGTCAGGCTGGCGTCTCGGTAGCGACCGTCGGCGGGATCCAGGACCTTGACCGCGGCGCCGCCGGTGCCGAAGTGCACCCGCCGGCCCGAGACCTCCAGGTCCTTGTCCGGATTGCGGGCGTGCAGAGTCAGGCCGTGCGCGGCGCCGGCGACGGTGTCCTCGACCAGGCTCCTGGGGAAGCAGAGCCGATCCTTTTCGTTGACCCGAGCGCCCCGGACCAGGGCCAGGTCTCGGAGTGCCGGCGTGGCATCCGCCATGCCGACCCGTTCCAGGACCTCCAAGGCGGCACCGTGAATGCGCGCGAGGTCCCGGTCCGAGAGCGGCAGGTAGCGGCCGCCGACCAGACCCGGTGCGACCGGCGCCGGGCCGCCGCCGTCCCGGCGGCGACGCTCGGCCAGTTTGGTTTCTCGCGCGCGCCCTCGGCGCTGCCTTTCCTCTCCGGTCATGCCGCCGGGCCCTCTTTTCGCACCACCTCGCCGCAATCACGTTATACCAATCGGCCCCTGCCAAATCGCGGCAAAGCGACGGGCCTGGACAATGCCCGCCACCGCCGCCCCGCAAGCGCAATGGTCGTCACGCCCCGGTTTTCCTGGTGCCCCTTTACCTCCGGGATGCGGGCCGAGGTAAGGCCCGCATCACTTCGGACGAAGCGGAACCGAGCGGGCCCGACCCGCAGCCAACCGCGGCTGCATGGCCTGTGATTCGACAGGCCGCCGGTCGGAGCCCGCCCGCGCCGGTCGATTCAGATCGTGATGGTCTCACCGTCGAACTTGGTCAAGGTGAAGCCATCGAAGGGCTCGGGGAAGATCGCCTTCTCCTCCCGCAGCAGGCGGATCGCAAGCTCCTCGCCCTGCTTGTTGCCCTCGATGTCGTCAGCCCGCCAGTGGACGCCGGACATGTCGCGCCCGGCGGAGAGGTTGTGGGCCAGCTTGTTGAGCTCGCCGCCGACCGTGAGACCGCCGCCCAGGTAGGGCTGAAGTCCCTGGCCGTCGTCGCTCGGCTCGACCGGCGGGAAGGGCCAGGCGGCGTCCTCGTCGAACCAGGCCTTGAGCACGGTGACGCAGGCACCCGCCGTGATCGCATGCCCCGCCGTGAAGGAGGGGTGTGGCGGGCCGCCGCTCAGGAACATCTGCGGCAGCAGGTAGCTGCCGAAGTCGTCGAAGATGCAGTCGAGCGCCGGCGACTCGAGGATATCCGGATGCAGCGGATAGCTGGCGTTGAGCGTCTTGTGCTGATGCACCCGGCCGCCGGCCGCCTCGGGCCGCAGGAAGCGGGTCACGCACCACTTGGTGAACCAGGCGTGCCGCTCCGACTTGTGGACCTTGCCGATCAGCTCCACCAGATGGCCAAGGCCGAAGGTGGCGAAGGCGAACTGCCGGCCGCCGAAGCCGCCATAGGGATTCCCGGGATCGGTCGGCCCGAGGAATCCGAACACCTTGGCGGCCCTGAAGAACACCGAGTTGATGGTGTCGCTGCCGGCGATCTTGCCGAGATCCCGGGCCGTCCTCGGAAAGACCGTGTTGCCGTTCGTCGGAATGCCGCCGAAGCCGCCCAGCCCGCGCTGAACGGCGAGCCAGCTCGGGAAGTCGGTCATGAAGTCCTGGCCCGGGTCCGGCTCATTGATCTTCGGTTCCACGGTGATGCCGTCGTAGTCGAAAGTTCGATAGAGGAACTGCGAGACCATCGGCCCGGTTCGGGCGCCGGGATAGTCGTAGCGGAAGAGGTCCTGCGCGCTCACGGCTCCGCCTGTTCTCGGCCCGGTGTAGCCGACCATGGACGCTAGATCCTCGCGGGCCGCAATTGCCAGCGGATGGCTGCCATACTGCGAGAAGGGCACGTTCCGCAGACAGGCCATCCAGTAGAGCTCGGCGAGCTGGGCCGCGAACTCCGCGCTGGCCAGGGCCGGCGGTGCTTCGACCGCGATCGCCGCCGAGTCGGGCCCTTCAATGGTGAAGGCCAGGCCACCCATCGGGTTGGCCAGGGGAAAGAAGCCCCCGGCGGGCACGGCCTCGAAGTCCTCGAAGCGGCCGCTCTCCATCGCGTTCAAGAGCGCGATGTAGGCCGCGGGTTCCACTTCGCCGTTGTCGAGGTGCGGCAGCGTCTTGGAGAAGTTGCCGATGAAGCTCCCCCAATAGCGTTCTTCGTCCCCGTTGGTCGGATGGTCCAGGACCCGCCGCCTGCGTTCCTCGGCCGCCGCCTTGACCCGGATCGCAAAGGACAGGTTGCGCCGCCGCCGCCCGTCCTTGACCCAGAGGCCGTCGGAGCCAAAGTGCGCCGCCTCCGCCTCCGCCCCCGGCAGTGCGGAGACAGCCGGCACGCCGACGACCCCTGCCGCCGCCGCAGCGCCGGCCACACGCCCGGCGCTGGACAAGAACTGTCGCTTGCTGCCGTCGACGTGCGTTTCGGTCTCGCCTGCCGCATCCGGCCTCAGGTCATCGTCTTCCGGACGAAGCTGTGTCCGCTTGGATTGATCGCCACTACTTTTCATTGGAATGCCCCCCATTCCCAGATTGATTGAAGTCGTGCGGGGGCTAGGCCAAAACGGCCCGAGGCGTCAGGCTCTTGCTGGCACGGTTCCGTTTCGTGTCAGGGCGGATATCGCGCCCTGGAGTCCGGCGACCAAACGATCGCTCAGTACGTCGCGTGGGAGAGAAGCCGCTCCGACCTTCACGGGGCCGGTTAGTGGCCATCACGACTTTCAACACTGCTCGGGTGTCGTCGTCCCCAAATCCAGACCTTTGTTGTGCGGGGCAAGAGCCACCGTCCTGAGGCCCGCCATGTCCTCGCCGTCCGGCAACGGTGAATGCTAGCGGCACGGCCGGAACCCGAGCGTCCCCCATCTGGTGCAGTTTCCAAGACAGGACATCAGAGCGCCGCCGAATCGCGGCAAAGCGACTGGCTCAGGCAATGCACGCCGCCGCCGCCCAGGGTGAACATCGACATGTCCGGCGCATAGACCTGGAAGCCGCATGCCTCCAGGCGGCGGTTGACCTCGGGACTGCTGGCCATGGAGAGCACGCGGCCCTCGCCGAGGGCGACCAGGTTGACCGCCAGGTTGCGCGCGCAGTCGGCGTAGCCGACCTCGATGAACTCGATCTCCTTGGCACGCAGCCAGTCGAGCAGCCAGGGCTCAAGGGCCTCCGTGCAGGCGACGGCGAGCTTCGGTGCGACCATGGAGATCAGGGCGTCCATGTGGATGAAATGGTCCGGGATCGGCGCGACCTGGGCCTCCCAGCCCTCTTCGCGCATCCAGCCGGCGACCTGCTCGGCGCCGGCCCGCTCGGAGCGCTGGGTGCTGTAGCCGATCAGGGCGACGCCCGGCTCGATGATGACGAAGTCGCCGCCTTCGAAGTGGCCGGCGGTGACCATCCGGAAGATCGGGACGCCGTGGTCCTGATAGAACTTGATGGCGGTCACGTAGTCTGCGCGCCGGCTCTTGAGCTGCATGTGGCAGATCACCGGGCCGAAGGGCGTCATGAAGCTGGAGTCACGGGCGAAGAAGTTGCGGTGCAGGACCTCGTCCGCGTCCAGATAGTGGCAGGCGACCCCGGCGTCCTCGTAGCAGCGCACCATCTGGGCGTGCTGGGCCTGGGCCAGCTGCAGATCGAAGCTCACGCCAAGCTGCTCGGCGTTCTGAAGGGTCCGCCGGGCGATCGGGCCGGCGTCCTCCCAGCGGTAGAAGTCAGGACGCCCCAGGAGGACGTTGCGCAGGGTGCCGTACTCGCTGTCGATGCCCCAGCTACGGAGCCGCCCGGGCGCCTCGGACATCTCCGCCTCCCGGGCTCAGCGCACGGTCAGGCAGCCGACCTTGGCCAGGTTGCTGACCTTGCGCGAAACGCTGCCCAGCAACATGCTTTCCATGTCGCCCAGGCCGCGCGAGCCCAGGACGATGAGGTCGACTCCGTTCTCGGCGACGTAGCGCAGGATGGCGCCGGCGGGATCGCCGGGCCTGACTTCGTTGCGCACGTCCTTCGCGCCCTGCTTCTTGGCCCGCGCCGCGGCCTCGGCCAGGATCGTCTGGCCGATCTTCTGCAAAGTGGTGAGGCGGGATTCCTGCACCAGCTCGACCTCCGCCATCTGGCGCAGGCTTTCGGGCAACTGCATGTCCCGGATCACGTAGATCAGGACCAGGACGGCATCGAACTTCTCGGCGATCTGCGCGCCCATGTCGAGGGCGCGCTGGGACGGCTGCGAGCCGTCGATCGCCACCAGGATCTTCTTCAGCATGGGCCCCGTTCCAATCTCGCACCCCGAGGGGTGTCGTGCTTGACCAGCCGGACCTCGAGCGGATCGAGGAAAGGCTGGGGGCGCTGCAGACAGCGCCCCCGCAGTTCGGCAAGTTGACCGTCAGGCCCTCAGAGGCCGAGCCACTTGTTCACGATCTCGGTGTTCTCCGACACCCACTTCTTGGCGTATTCGGCGGGCTCTTCCTTGTCGACCACCAGGGCATAGGTCCAGGCGCTGACCAGCGCGGAGTTCATCTGGATGTTGCCCAGCAGCGCGGCCACCTCGGGCGCGCGCGTCTCCAGGGACTTGGAGTAGGCGATGTGCACCTTCGTCGGCGGCCAGGCGACGTCGATGCTGGACTTGTTGAACCAGTCCGGATCGTCGGTCGGCTGCACCATGGTCCAGCGGGAGGCGTCGTAGGCCGGCTCTTCCAGCTGCACCAGCTCGTGGAGCTGGAACATGTGGTGCGGGCCGTAGCAGAAGAAGACGAAGGGCCGCTTCTTGGTCACCGCGTCGTCGAGCTGCGCCAGGACCAGGGTCTCCTCGATCGTGGTCAGCTCGAAGAACTGGTCGTAGCCGTAGCCGCGCGCCTTGACCTTCTCGACGTTGGTCGAGGCCCAGCCCGGGGCGCCGACCCAGAGCTCGCCCTTGCCGTCGCCGTTGGAATCGAAGAGCGCGGAGACGTCGGGGTTGACCAGCTGGGTGACCGAGGTGATGCCGTGCTCGTCCGCGGTCTGCTTGGTCACGCAGACGCCCTGAACGGCCGCGTAGGGCTGGTCGCTCATGACGACCGACTTCTTGGTCTCGACGTATTCCTTGGTCAGGTTCTCCTGGTTCGGCATCCAGACTTCGGGATGCACGTCGATGTCGCCCTTGGCCCGGTCCATGGCCTTGAAGACCACCGCGTTGGTGCCGGGCACCAGCTCGACCTCGGTGCCGAAGTTCTCCTCGGCGATGACCTTGATGACGTTGGCGGTGATGTTCACCGAGGGCCAGTTCGGCACGCCGATGGTGACCTTGTCCTGGGCCGCCGCGGCGGCCGAAAAGCCCGCGACGGCTATCGCCGCGGCAGCGAAACGTGTGACGTGTTTCAACATCTAGGAGCCTCCTTGCTTCATATCGCTTCTGGTTCTGACTTCGGGTTGCGCCTCAAGCCGGCCCGCTGCGCCCCTGGACGATGCGGTCCAGGATCATGGCGCAGAACAGGATCGCGAAGCCGGCCAGCATGCCCTGTCCCTCGGCCGCGTACTGCAGCGCCTCCAGGACGTCCTCGCCCAGGCCTTTGGCGCCGATTAGCGAGGCGATCACGACCATGGACAGGCACATCAGGATGGTCTGGTTGATGCCGGTCATGATCGACGGCAGGGCCAGCGGCAGGTCGACCTTGAACAGCAGGAAGCGCTTGTTCGCCCCGAAGGCCATGGCCGCCTCTCGGACATGCGACGGGACGCCGCGCAGGCCGAGCACGGTCAGGCGGATCACCGGCGGCATGCCGAAGATCAGCGTCGCCAGGATGCCCGGCGGCTTGCCGGTGCCGAAGAAGGCGATGACCGGGATCAGGTAGACGAAGGCCGGCATGGTCTGCATGAAGTCCAGGATCGGCCGGACCACGGCGAAGGCCGACTTGCTCTTAGCGCACCAGATCCCGATCGGGATGCCGATGGCGATGCAGATGAAGGCCGCCGCGCCGAGCAGCGCGACCGTCGCCATGGACTTCTCCCAGAAGCCGAGAAAGGCCAGGTAGGCCAGGGCCGCCACGGTGAAGATCGCGACCCGCGGGCCGGCCAGGCGCCAGGCCAGCACCACGATGACCGCCATGACCACCGGCCAGGGCGTCGAGACCAGCATGACCTCAAGCCCGTCGAGCAGCACCCGGATGGCGAAGACGATGGAATCGAAGAGCGCCTCGCCGTTGATGGTCACGAAATCGAAGCCCTTGTCGAGCTCGGTCGCGACCGAGACCCGGAAGTCCCGGTTGGACGGAAAGACTGCGAAAAAGTCCGTGAAGAACTGGGCTGGCTTCGCCACCGTGAAGCGGTAGATGGTCATTGGGTAGATGGCGATGTAGGCCAGCAGGGCCGCGCCGATGAAGCCGCCCTGGCTGATCCCTGCCTTGAGCGAACGGTCGGCGCGCCAGTGGACGAAGCGCCGCTCCAGCGCCCAGTCGGCGGTCATGCCCTGGATCGCCTTGACCAGGACCAGGAGCACCAGGCCGATCATGGTGAGCTTGGGTCCCTGGGCCACGGCCGCCTCGGCCGCCAGCATCGCGTTCTCAGCCGCGCGCCCGAGAGTCTCCGCGCTCTTCTGCAGGGCCTCGGCGTTGGTCGCGGCGTTCTTGATCGCCTCGATCGCCGCCTCCTGGCGTTCGCCTGCCCGGGTCATGAGCTTCTCGGCCTGCGCCATCTTGTCGGCGCCGAGATCGCCCCAGAGGCCGCGGCCGAGCTGCACGATGGCGAAGAGCTCGGCCAGGGCGAAGAGCCAGAACAGGCCCCAGAGGCTGCGCGCGCCGGCCCAGAGCGGGCCGAGGATCGCGGCCCAGAGGTTGAAGGTGAAGACGTAGCCCTGGGTCGCGCCGATCTTGTTGAAGGCCTTGATGTAGTGCTCGGGGTTCTGGACCACGAACTCGGCGATCAGGGCATCGCCCTTGGTCGCCGCGCTTTGCGCCGCCTCGGTCTCCGGGGCGCTCACGCTCGACAGACTGACTTCCGTTGCCATCTCGCTTACCCCTTTCCGCCCTGGATGCCGTGGAGAAGGTCGGCCTTGGTGATGACCCCGATCTCCTTCTTGTCGCCGTCGATCACCACCATCGGCCCCTCGGTCTCCACCGCGACGTCGATCAGGTGGTCAAGGTCGGTGTCCTCGGTGACTCGCGGCGCGCCGTCCAGGCTGTTGTGGCCGTTGGCCTTGTAGGCCTCGATCGGCTCCATGATCGAATGCGCGAAGACCAGCTTGAGTCGCGAGATTCCGGCCACGAAGTCGGCGACGTAGTCGTCGGCCGGCTCGGTCACGATCTTTTCTGGCGTGCCGATCTGGACGATCACCCCGTCCTTCATGATCGCGATGCGGTCGCCGATGCGGATCGCCTCGTCCAGGTCGTGGGTGATAAAGACCGTGGTCTTCTTGAGGCGCTGGGACAGGTCCATGAACTGGTCCTGGAGCTGGCGGCGGATCAGGGGATCCAGCGCGCTGAAGGGCTCGTCCATCAGCAGGATGTCGGGGTCCGCCGCGATCGCGCGGGCCAGGCCGACCCGCTGCTGCATGCCGCCGGAGAGTTCGTGGGCGAACTTGTCCTCCCAGCCGTTGAGCTCGACGATCTCGAGGCACTTCTCGGCGACGTCCCAGCGCTCCATCTTGCTCATGCCCTGGACCTCGAGCGGCAGGGCGACGTTGTCGCGGACAGTGCGGTGCGGCAGCAGGGCGATGTTCTGGAAGACCATGCCGATCTTCTCGGCCCGCAGGAGGCGCAGCTCCTCCTCGTTCTTGGCCATGACGTCCTGGCCGTTGATCAGGATCTCGCCGGCGGTCGGCTCCAGCAGCCGGTTGATGTGCCGGACCAGGGTCGACTTGCCGCTGCCCGACAGCCCCATGACGCAGAAGATCTCGCCGCGATGGACGTTGAAGCTGGCGTCGACGACGCCGACCACGCAGTCAAAGCGCTCCAGGATCTCGGCCTTGCTCAGGTTCTCGCTGCGGATCGCGGCCAGCGCCTCCTGGGCGCGGTCACCGAAAATCTTCCAGACCCCACGCAGCTCGATGACGTCGCTTTCCATTGTCTTGACGCCTCCCTTCGGCTTTACGCCTTGCCTCTCCCATTCAAGCCTAGCACGGCACCGGTCTGGCGGTAGGACCAGCGCGACCGCGAAGCCCGTACCAGCGCCCTTCGCCTCACGGCGCCAGACCCGCCTCGGCAAGCTGCGCCATGGACTCCTGCAGGACCGCTGCCAGGACTTCGCAGTCCGCCTCGGTCAGGCTGGACGGCAGGCGCAGGTCGCAGAGGCCGCCCAGGACGGTCTCGGAGCGCGGCAGGTCCTGGGGCTCGGCCAGGTAGCGCCAGTGCCGGTGCGACGAGGTGAAGCCGAGCGGCTCGGCGCGGCCGAACCACTTGACGTGCACGCCGTGGCGGTCGCAGTCCGCCAGGAAGGCCAGGATCTCGCCGTCGGTGAGCCCGGTGAGGCTGAACTGCAGGGAGCTGGGCACGAACTCTTCCTTCGGCGAACGTGCTGGAACGACGATGTGATCGATCCGGTTTAGGAGCCCTTCCAGCTGCCGGTAGCTGCGCCGCCAGGCCGCGATCCGCACGTCCAGCTCGGCCAGCTGCGGCCGCAGCAGCGCCGCCGCGAGGCTCGACATCCGCATCGAGAAGTTCGGGGTGTCGTACTTGTGGCGCTCGAAGACCTCCAGCGGCGGCCGGGCGCGGTGCTGGGCGTAGAGCATGTAGCTGCCGGAGTGCAGGATCGCCTTGGCCGCGATGTCCGGGTCGTCGGTCACCAGGATCCCGCCTTCGCCCGAGTTGATGTGCTTGAAGGTCTGGCTGCTGAAGCAGGTGACCTGGCCGAAGGTGCCGCTGAGCCGACCGTCCCAGCGCGCGCCCATGGTGTGGGCGCAGTCCTCGATCAGCACGAGGTCGCGACGGCGGCAGACCTCCATCAGGCGGTCCATGTCGGGGATGTGCCCGCGCATGTAGGACAGCAGCAGGATGCGGGCACCCGAGTCCGCCGCCTTTCGGTCCAGATCCTCGAGGTCGATGTGGTAGTTGCCGTCGACCTCGACCAGGACAGGCTGCGCGCCGGCGTGGGCGACGGCGCCCGGCACCGGCGCCAGGGTGAAGGCGTTGACCAGGACCTTGGCGCCCGGGGCGACCCCTGCCGCCTTGAGCGCCAGGAAGAGCGCGCCACCGCCGGAGTTGACCGCCACGGCGTAGCGGCGCCCGAGCCAGGCGGCGAACTCCTCCTCGAAGAGCGCGGCCTCGGGCAGGCCGTTGCGGTCCTCGCCGTAGCGGAACAGCCGGCCGTCGCGCAGCAGCTTGTTGGCCGCCTCGATCCCCGCCTCCGGCACCGGGTCCGGGGCGCTGAGGTCCTTGGTGAAGACCGTGCGCTCGGACGGCGCTGCGACGGGCGCGGCCTCGGCCATCAGTCGCTTCCTTCGACCTGGAGGTCGAAGTGTTCGCCCGGGAAGTACTTGGCGAGCCGGACGTCGCCGGTCACGGCGTGGCCCTCCATGCCCTCCAGGCGCGAGATCCGCGCCGCCACTGGCGCCACCGCCCGGGTCGCGTCCCGGGTCATGCGCTGATAGGTCAGGGACTTGATGAACTTGCCGGCGTTGAGGCCGCCGGAATAGCGGCCGGCGCCGCGGGTCGGCAGGATGTGATTCGGCCCGGAGCACTTGTCGCCGAAGGCCACGGTGGTCTCCTCGCCCAGGAACAGCGAGCCGTAGTTGCGCAGCCGGCCCAGCCACCAGTCCAGGTCGCGGGCCTGGACCTGCAGGTGCTCCGGCGCGTAGCGGTCGCAGACCTGGGCCATCTCCTCCCGGGTCTCCGCCAGGATGACCTCGCCGAAGTCGCGCCAGGCCGCTTCTGCCGCGTTCCGGGCGACCTCCGGCAGGGCGGCGATCACGCGCGGCATGATCTGGATCACCTGCTCGGCCAGCTCGCGGCTGCTGGTGACCAGCCAGACCGGAGAATCCGGCCCGTGCTCGGCTTGACCGGTGAGGTCGGCGGCGACGATCTCCGGATCGGCGGTGTCGTCGGCGGCGACCATGGATTCGGTCGGGCCGGCGATGACGTCGATGCCGATGCGCCCGAAGAGCAGCCGCTTGGCCTCGGCGACGAAGCGGTTGCCGGGGCCGACGATGATGTCGGCCGGATGGCCGGTGAAATGCCCGTAGGCCAGGGCGGCGATTCCCTGGACCCCGCCCAGGGCCAGGATGTGGTCGGCGCCCGAGGCCTTCATGGCGTAGAGGATCGCCGGATGGATGCCCCGGCCCTTCTGCGCCGGCGAGGCAGCGATGACGTTCTGGACCCCGGCGACCTTGGCCGTGCAGACGCTCATGATCGCCGAGGCGGCGTGGGCGTAGCGACCGCCGGGCACGTAGCAGCCGGCGGTGGTCACGGGGATCAGGCGCTGCCCGGCGATCAGGCCGTCGACCAGGGTGACCTCGAACTCCTGCATCGAGTCCCGCTGGCGCCGGGCGAAGTCGCCGACCCGCTGGCGGGCGAAACGGATGTCCTCCTTGACCGATTCCGGCAGGCCGGCCTCCGCCTGGCGCAGCGCGTCCTCGCTCACCAGGATGTCGTCGGTCCAGCCGTCCAGGCGCTCGGCGACGGCCCGGGTCGCAGCCTCGCCGCCGGATTCGATTTCCTGGAGCAGCGCGGAGACGATCTTCGTCGTTTCCGCGTCGCCGGCGGCGGGAGTCTTCAGCGCAGACTTCAGATGGGTAACGGTCATGGTCTCGTGGTAGCTCCCCATTCGGCCGCCGGTTCGCACCACGTCGGGATCATTCGGTGCGCCGCGGCTCGGGCCTTCGCTTGCCACGAAAGCCGTTGCTCTTGAAAGCGCTTTCATGAAACCATGCGCTGTTGGGCAAGTCAAGTTGCTCTTCTGCGGCCGTCTCTCCGCTTCGTGATGGGTCGCCTTGTCGGAAAGACGCTTCAGTCCTATGATCCGACCGGAGGCAGGTTTGGAAGCCAAGAACGACATCGCGCCGAAGGACAATGAAAGCGCAATCGCGATGGTTGGCTCAAAGGCGCCGACCATGGAGGACGTGGCGCGCGCCGCCGGCGTCTCCCCGGCCACGGTCTCGCGCTGCATCAACCGTCCGGAGATGGTGCGTGAGGACCGGCGCCTGAGGATCCGGACCGCGATCGCCGAGCTCGGCTACGTCCCCCACGGCGCCGCCCGGGCCCTGGCCTCGAAGCGCTCGATGACCATCGGCGCCCTCTTCCCGCGCCTGAACAGCCTGCTCTTCGGCAGCTTCATCGCCCCGCTGCAGCGCCGCCTCCATGCCGAGGGCTACACCCTGGTGGTCTCCTCCTCGGACTACGATCCCGCAACGGAGCACCAGCAGGTCTCCAGCCTGGTCTCGAACGGCATCGACGGCCTGGTCCTGATCGGCACCAGCCACGACCCGGCGGTCTTCGAGCTTCTGGAGCGTAAGGCCATTCCCTTCGTCCTGACCTGGGCCTGGGATCCGGGCTATGCGCAGCCGCAGATCGGCTTTTGCAACGCCACCGCCGCTGGCGCGGTCGCCAACTACCTGCTGGACATCGGCCACCGCCGGATCGGCATGATCTCGGGCCCGGCCGACGGCAACGACCGGGTCGGCGCCCGGATCCGCGGCGTGCGCACCGCCCTCGCCGCGCGCGGCTGCGAGCTGCCGGACCGTTACCTGGTCGAGAGCCCCTTCGACATTAGAGAGGGCGGCAAGGCCTTCGGTCGGCTGACGCAGCAGCCCGATCCGCCGACCGCGGTGCTCTGCGGCTCCGACATCTTCGCGATCGGCGCGATCTTCGAGGCGCGGCGCCTGGGCCTGAAGGTCCCCGAGGACGTCTCGATCACCGGCTTCGACGATACCGACCTGGCGTCCTGCGTCGTGCCGGCGCTGACCACCCTGCGCACCCCGCGCGCCGAAATGGCCGAGCTGACCGCCGCCTACCTGCTCGACCGCCTTGCCGGCCGCCAGACCGGACCGCAAGAGCTGGAGACCGAGCTGATCGTCCGGGAAAGCTCGGCCCCGCCCGGAAGGTGACCGACACCCCAAGCGAAAAGGCCCCCAAGCGAAAAGGAAAGACCGAAAGATGCTCGATCCCGCCCTGACCCAGGAGCTGCCCAGCTTCGTCACCCACCTGGAATGCTCGATGACCGGGCAGCGCTACGAGGCCGACAAGGTCCAGGGCCTCTCGGAGGTCGGCCGGCCGCTGCTGGTGCGCTACGACCTCGAGGCGCTGGGCAAGGTCGTCTCCAAGGCGGCCCTGGCCGCGCGCCGGACCGGCTTCTGGCGCTACCGCGAGTTCCTGCCGGTCCGCAAGGCCGCCAACGTGGTCAGCCTGGGCGAGGTGGTCACGCCGATGATCCCCCTGTCGCGGCTGAGCGACGGCGAGATCATCGTCAAGGACGAAGGCCGCCTGCCGACCGGCTCCTTCAAGGCCCGCGGCCTGGCCCTCGCCGTGTCCATGGCCAAGGAGCTGGGCCTTGAGCACCTGGCCATGCCGACCAACGGCAACGCCGGCGCCGCCATGGCCGCTTACGCCAGCCAGGCCGGCCTACGGACCACGATCTTCTGCCCGGACGACACGCCGGAGATCAACGTCTCGGAGATCAAGCTGCAAGGTGCCAAGGTCTACAAGGTCAATGGCCTGATCAACGACTGCGGCAAGATCGTCGGCGCCGGCAAGGAGAGCGTCGGCTGGTTCGACGTCTCGACCCTGAAGGAGCCCTACCGGATCGAGGGCAAGAAGACCATGGGCCTGGAGCTGGCCGAGCAGCTGGGCTGGGAGCTGCCAGACGTCATCTTCTATCCGACCGGCGGCGGCACCGGCCTGATCGGCATGTGGAAGGCCTTCGCCGAGCTGGAGGCCATCGGCTGGATCGGCGCCAAGCGGCCGCGCATGGTGGCGGTGCAGGCGACCGGCTGCGCGCCCATCGTCAAGGCTTACGAGGCCGGCGAGGAGCACGCGCCCCTCTGGGAGGACGCCCAGACCTACGCCGCCGGCATCCGGGTGCCGATCGCGGTCGGCGATTTCCTGATCCTGCGGGCGGTGCGGGAAAGCGGCGGCTTCGCCATCGCCGTGACCGACGAGGCGATCCGAAGCGCCCTGGAAGAGGTCGCGGCGGTCGAAGGCCTGCTGCTCTGCCCCGAGGGTGCGGCGACCTACGCCGCCTACAAGACGGCGCTGGCCGACGGCCGGGTCAAGCCGGGCGAGACGGCCGTCCTGTTCAACTGCGCGACCGGCCTGAAGTACCCCCTGCCCAAGGTCGAGGCCTGGCTCGACAAGGACGAACTGCCGGACCTGACCACGTTGTAAGCGCGCCGGCATGCCCGAGAGCCCGCCAGCGCGGAGCCAGCCCGTCTCGATTCCCGGCGCGGAGGCGGTCCTGGAAGGCCGGCTCTTCGGCCCGGGGGCCGAGCCGCGAGTCGCCGTCGTGCTCCACGCGGCGACCGGCGTGACCCAGGCCTACTATGCCAAGTTCGCGGCCTGGCTGGCGGAGAGCCGGCAGGCCGCGGTCCTGACCTACGACTACCGGGACCTGGGCGCCTCCGCCCGCGGGCCGGTGAAGGCCTCCCGGGCGACCATGGCGGACTGGGGCGTGCACGATCAGTCCGCCGCGCTCGATTTCCTCTGTGCGCGCTACCCGGCGCTGCCGATCTGGGTCGTCGGGCATTCCCTGGGCGGCCTTTGCGTGCCCTGGCATGCCCGGGCGAAGCGGGTCGCGCGGGTGATCGCCGTGGCCGCCGGCCCGGCCCATTTCCTGCGCCATCCCTTGAGCTTCCTGCCGATGGTCTTCTGGTTCTGGTTCCTCGGCGGGCCCGTGCTGGCCAAGCTCTGCGGCTACCTGCCGGGCCGGGTCGCCGGAGTCGGCACCGACCTGCCCGCCGGGGTCTACTGGCAATGGCGCCGCTGGTGCACCTCGCGGCGCTTCAGTCGGCCGGACTGGGGCAAGGCCATGCCGGAACCCGACCTCACCTCCGTGACGGCGGAGCTTTCCCTGGTCGCGATCACCGACGACGTGATGATCACGCCCGCCACCGTCGGGCGGCTCGCCGAGTTCTATCCGGCGGCGCGGACCAGCTATCGCGAGATCACGCCGCAGAGCATCGGGGTGCGCGAGATCGGGCACCTTAGGGTCTTTAGCGAGGCCTGCCGAGCCGCCTGGCCGATGTTGGTCGAAAAGGGGCACTCCGTCGAAGCTTGAGACGGCGGTGCCGGAGGCCGCCTCGCTTGACAGCCCGCGTCGTGGGGCGCCGACTTGAGGCGGCGCGAATCGGCCAGGGAGGACACCGGTGCCAAGCAAGGCACTCACGGACGCCATCGTCGCGGAGGCGGAACCGCCGGCCAGCGGCCGGCTCGAGCTTTGGGACGCTGAGCTGCCGGGCTTCGGCCTGCGCGTCACCCCGGCGGGTCAGCGCTCCTGGCAGGTCATGTATCGCATCGCGGGCCGCAAGCGGCGCCTGACCCTGGGCAGCTTCCCGGCCCTGCCTCTCAAGATCGCCCGCGACGCGGCCCGCACCACCCTCAAGGAGGTCGCCAAGGGCAACGACCCGGCGGCCCAGCGCGCGACCCTGCGCAGCGGCGCGCTGACCTTCGCACGCTTCGCCGAGGCCTACATCGAGCGCTACGCCAAGCGCGAGAAGCGGACCTGGCGGGCCGACGCCCGGATGATCGAGGCCGACCTGCTGCCCGCCTGGGGGCCGCGGGCGCTCGACGACATCCGCCGCCGCGACGTGATCGAGATGGTCGAGCGAGTCTGCGCCCGCGGCCATCCCTATGCCGCCAACCGGCGCCTCGCGCTGCTGCGCAAGATGTTCGCCTGGGGGGTCGAGGTCGACATGGTGCCGGCCACGCCGGTGGTCGGCGTGGCCCCACCGGGGCGCGAGGCGCGCCGCCGCCGGGTGCTCGAAGAAGCCGAGGTCGCCGCCCTCTGGCGGGCCTGGGACAACATGGCCTGGCCCTTCGGGCCGCTGTTCAAGCTGCTGCTGCTGACCGGCCAGCGGCGCAACCAGGTGGCGAGTCTGCGCCTCGCGGATATCGGCTTCGCGCAGCAGATCTGGACCGTCCCCGAAGCCTCCGGACGGCCGGGCAGCGGCCACGAGATCCCGCTCTCGACCTTCGCGCTGGAGATCGCCACCTCGGTGCCGCGCACCCCGAGCGCCTACGTCTTCCCGGCCCGCGGCCGACCCGACCGCCACGCCTCGGGCTTCTCCAAGGCGGCCCAGCGGGCGAGCCACCTGTCCGGCGTCGCCGACTGGCGCACGGAGGACCTGCGGCGCACCGCGGCGGCCGGCATGGTCCGCCTCGGCACCCCGGCGCCGGTGGTCCGCAATATCCTCGACCGGGCCGCCCGCGCGACGGTCGGCGGGGTCGAGTTGGGGGACGACCGCAGCGCCTTCGAGGACATGCGCGCCGCGCTCGAAGCCTGGGGCGAGCGGGTCCGCGCGATCGCCGGACCGACGGCACCGGAGGCGCCGACGCGGCGCCCCTGACGAGCGCTGCCGGGTCCGAATTCCTCTGAAGTCGCCCCGTTTTACCTGGTACATCAGTTGGTACCCTGAAGAATCGGGTAATCTTCATTATTCGAATCATAAATGAATTACAGAAAGATACACGGTGATCTTATACAACAGATACGAGGATGTTTCGTCACGTGCTCTCATTCGGGGGTGCGGAGGCGTGGAGTTGAGACGTCACGTGAACTCAACGGCCTTGGCCGCCGCCGGGACCCCCCGCGCGGCGGTCGAATGGTGGCCCCGGCCGCGGCCGGGGCCCTACCCGAGATCGGCCCTCTTGGTCGCGGACGGCGGTTGTGGGCTCGGCCCGATCCGGGCCTGACCGCCCCCCGGAGACGGCGGCATCGCAGGCGCCGGTGGCGGCGCCGACCGCTCCGTGGAGCGCATGCGAATTGGACCAGGCCCTGCCGCCTTGGACCGCCGTTCGATCTTGCAGGGTCCGGGCCCGGGGCCTTGAGGGCGTCGGATCCGAGCCGCCGGGTCATGGCGCAGGCGCCGCGTTCAGAGGCGAGATGCCGTCGCCGGGCCGTGTCGGAGTCACCAGCGAGACCCGCGGGCGGGCCACCGCGGCGGACGTCGCGGAGCGGCGCCGCGAGGCCCCAGACATACCCGTATTAGTTGAATAATGCCGGAGCGATTTCAGGCTCTGGAGATCGGCTAGGAAGCGGAACTGCGAGCTCCGGCAGAGGAAGGCGACCCGGTCTCGCCGCCGGCGCCGGGCTAGGCGTCCTCCGCCTTGGCCGCCGCCGCCAGCTCATGCTCGGGCCCGGGCCGGCGCCGCTCGTAAGAGGACAGCATGCTCAGGAGCAGCCAATCGGGAAAGGCGCGGACCTTGTCGGAGGGACCCTCGACCCGGATGTGGCCCGCCGCGATCTCTCCGCGCAGGGAGCGCAGCCCGCGCCAGGCTTCGATGAAGCGGCGCAGGTCCGACATGACCTTGAGGTCGACCTCGTAGCCGGGATGCTTGAGGCACATCTCCACCACCCCGTCGTCGTTGACCAGCCAGAAGCGGCGGCAGTCCGGCGGCGCGCCGGTGAACTCGAACTCCATGACCGTCCGGCCCGGTGGCATGGCCTCGGTGTTGAGCCGGGTGTGCATGGACCAGACCAGAAAGCCCGGGTCGAGGTCCTCGGTGGTCATGTCGCGCGCCCAGTGCTGGCCCCAGACCGCGAGGTCCATGATGATCGGCTCCAGGGCCCGGCCGGCCTCGGTCAGGAGGTATTCCTTGCCCTTTCGCTCGAGCAGCCCGGCGTGCTCCAGCTGGGCGAGGCGCTGGGACAGCAGCGAGGCCGACATGCGCGGCACGCCGCGATGGATCTCGTTGAAGCGCCGGCAGCCATCGATCAGCCGGCTGACGACCAGAAGGGTCCAGCGCTCGCCGAGCACCTCGAGGGCGAGCGACAGGGGGCAATATTGTCCGTAGCTGCGGGACATGGCGTCAGGCTCCCAAAGCGGCCGCGGCCCATCAACTCCAAATTCTAGAGTAGTTCGGCGAGATCGCCGGCGCCAAGCTTGCCTCCCCCGCCAAACCTCGTTGCGATGGAGGCAAGGATGCTGGACACGGCCGTGACGGAAAACTTGGGCGCGCGCCTGTGCGGCGCGCTGATTGCGCCGGAGGACGCGGCCTACGACGAGGCGCGCGCCGTCTGGAACGCCATGATCGACAGGAAGCCGGCCCTGATCGCCCGCTGCGCGGCGGTGGCCGACGTCATCGCGGCCGTCGGCTTCGCGCGCGACAAGGGCCTGGCCCTGGCCGTGCGCGGCGGCGGCCATAACATCGCCGGGACCTCGGTCTGTGACGGCGGCCTGGTCGTCGACCTATCGCCGATGAACGCCGTAGAGGTCGACCCGCAGGCCCGGATCGCCCGGGTCGGCGGCGGCGCGCTGCTCGGCGACCTGGACCGGGCGACCCAGGAGTACGGGCTCGCGGTGCCGGCCGGCGTGGTCTCGACCACCGGGGTCGCCGGCCTGACCCTGGGCGGCGGCTTCGGCTGGCTGTCGCGCAAGCACGGGCTGGCCGCCGACAACCTGCTGGCGGTCGAGCTGGTCACCGCGGCCGGTGAGGTCCTGCAGGCCAGCGAGGAGGAGAACCCGGAGCTGTTCTGGGGCCTGCGCGGCGGCAGCGGCAACTTCGGCGTGGCCACCGCCTTCGAGTTCCGGCTGCACCCGCTCGGCCCGGAGGTCTTCTTCGGCCCGACGGTCTATCGCCTGGAGGACGCCGCCGAGGTCCTGGCGCGCTACCGGGCCTTCGCGGCGGCCGCGCCCCGGGACTGCTGCGTCTGGGCCGACCTGATGACGGCGCCGCCACTGCCCTTCCTGCCCGAGGCCCATCACGGGACCAAGGTGCTGACCTTGATGCAGTTCTACGCCGGAGATCCCGGGGAGGGCGAGGCGGTGCTGGCGCCCCTGCGCGGCTTCGGCCGGCCGATCGGCGATGCCGCAGGGCCGCTGCCCTACACCACGGCGCAGAGCCTGCTCGACGAGACCTATGCCAGGGGCCTGCGGAACTACTGGGCCTCGCGGAACCTCGCCGAGCTCTCGGATGCCATCATCGACGCGCTGGTGACCCTGGCCGTGCGCTTCCCGACGCCCCAGTCGGACATCCTGATCTCCCAGGTCGGCGGCGCCATCAACGACGTCGCGCCCGACGCGACCGCCTACCCGCATCGGGACGTCGCCTTCGTGGCGAGCCCGGGCGCGCGCTGGCTGGATCCTGCCGACGACGGGGTCTGCATGGCCTGGATCCGGTCCTGCCAGGAGGCCCTGGCGGCCCAGGCCGGCGGCGGCGCCTACGTCAACTTCATCGCCGAGCGCGCGGGCCGGGAGCGCGAGGCCTACGGCGCCAACTACGCCCGGCTGGCCGCCCTGAAGGCCCGCTACGATCCGGAGAACCTCTTCCGGCTCAACCAGAACGTGGCGCCACGGCCTTGAAGCATGGTCGCGTAACTGCGGCGTGACGCGCGAATCTCGATCCGACCGCTTCAGTTGCCGGTTTCGAAGAGGCTCAAGCCGAGCTCGGACGAGATGTGGCCTATGGCGTTGACGGCACGAACGCTGTTGCCGGCCTCGTTGAGGCGCGGCGAGAAGGCGGCGATTCCCATCTTTCCGGGCACCACCGCGACGATGCCGCCGCCGACGCCGGTCTTGGCCGGCAGGCCGGCGGTGTAGGACCACTGACCGGACTCGTCGTAGAAGCCCGCGGTCAGCATCAGGGACAGCAGTTCGGGGACGTGCTCTTCGTTCAGAAGCCGCTCGCCGGTCACCGGGTTCTCGCCGCCGTTCGCCAAGGTCGCGCCCATGGTCGCCAACTGCACCGTGGTGATGCCGACGGAGCTCATCTTGGTGTAGACGATCAGGGCCTCCTCCGGGTCGGAGTAGAGCCGACCGTAGTTGTACAGCAGGTTGGCGATCGCCCGGTTCGACCAGGCAGTGCTGTATTCCGATTCGTTGACCTCCTCCAAGAGCTTGAGCTCGCCGCCGGCGAAGCCGCTCAGGTTGTTCAGGACCTTTTCCCAGCGCTCCGCCTCGCTCTTGGCGTCCACCATGCTCACCGCCGCGATCGCACCGGCATTGACGAGCGGGTTGACCGAGCGCTGCTCGTAGATCTCGACCGCGATCTTGGAGTTGAACGGCAGCCCCGTCGGTTCGACGCCGATCTTTTTCCTGACCGCCTCGGGTCCTTCTTGCTGCAGGACCAGGGCCGCGTTGAAGGGCTTGGCGACGGATTCGATCGCAAAGACGTAGTCGATATCGCCGGCCGCGTAGGCCTTGCCGTCGGTGGTGACGATGGCGACGCCGAAGAGCTCCGAGGGTACGGTGGCCAGGATCGGGATGTAGTCGGCGTTCTTGCCCTCCTTGAGGTCCTTGAACTTCGCATGGGCCTCGTCCACCACCCGCTGCAGCGTCGCGGCCTCGGGGAGCGAGAGGTCCCGCGCGACGGCCGTGACCGAGAGCGCCGCCGTCAGCGCGACGGCCACCGCGGCGCCGAGAATGCCCTGTCGGGTCGGGCCTAGGGCAGGTAAATCACCGATCATTCCTTCCTCCATCGTTGCGGATAGCCCTGCGCCAGAGGCCGACCCCGGCCTTGCGCAGCGGCCTCGCTGCCTTGCAGTCAAGGTTGCGCCAGCTCGACGGAGCATGATTGCCAACGCGTGCCAAAGGCCATCGGCCCTGCGGCCCGCGGCAAGTAGCCCTCAGGCGGCAGGCGGCGGGCCGAAGGGCACGACCTTGTTGTCGGCGTCGTGGCCGATGTCGGCGCGGCCGAGGTAGGGGATCCCCGAAACCTCGCACCAATGGCGGGCGACCTCTTCCTCGGTGAGGACGAAGTCCGGGTCGTTCTCGGGAATGCCGTTGCAGCGTCCCAGCCGGATGCCGGCGGCCTGCCGGATCGCCGGGACGCCGGTGATCTGGCAGAGATCGCGGTCGATCCGGTACATGTACTCGGAGATCTCCTCCAGCATCACGACGTGCCCCGCCAGGTCCGGCAGCAAGGGCGTGCCGATCAGATGGCCCAGGATGATGATGTTGAAGGCCACCGCCGGGCCCTCGGCCCCGACGCTGGGCTCCAGGCCCTCGGCGGAGTCCTCGATCAGATAGGCCAGCGCCCGCTCGACCGCCGCCGCCCCGCCCGCCCGCGTGATGTCCACCGGCATGGGCCCGTGCGCCAGGCGGGGGAAGCCCGCCTTGTAGAGCCCGGCCAGCAGGGTGCCGGCATCGCTGTAGCCGAGGTAGGCCTTGTCGCGCGCGGCCGGGGTCAGCCGCGGCAGGACATCGAGGGCGAAGCGACAGGAGCCGTAGCCGCCGCGCGCGAACCAGAGGGCGTCGAAACTCCCGTCGTTGGCGATGTCGAGGAAGGCCGCGGCACGGGCCGCGTCGTTCCCGGCGAAGTGCCCGGAGGAGAGAAAGCACTGGGGATGGAACGCGATCTCCGGCGGCGCCTCGGGATAGAGTTGCGCAGCAAGACGCTTGACCTCGTCGGCGATGCCCGCGTCAATGCGCGTCCCGGGCGCCATGACACCGATCCTGAATGGGTTGCGACTCACTCGACCTTCCCTTTTCCTATCCGGCCTTCGTGTCAGGGCCGTCCCATCGCTAAACTCGGCAGCGGATGAACCAGACCAAGCACTACTTCTTCTGTGGGATCGGCGGTAGCGGGATGCTGCCGCTGGCCCTGATCCTGCGAGGCCAGGGACACGCCGTCGAAGGCTCCGATCGCATGCTAGACCAAGGGCGGACGGCGCAGAAGTTCGATTTTCTGCGCGCCCGCGGCATCCCGCTGCACGCCCAGGACGGGAGCGGGATCACCGGCGCCGAGCAGATCCTGGTAACTTCGGCGGCGGTCGAGGACAGCGTGCCCGACGTCCGCGAGGCCAAGCGGCTGGGCGCGCCGGTGATGCGCCGCGCCGAGCTGCTGGCCGAGATCTTCAACGCCGCACCGCGCAGCCTCGCCGTCGGCGGCACCAGCGGCAAGTCGACCACGACCGGCATGATCGGCTGGATCCTACAGCAGGCCGGGCTGGAGCCGACGATCATGAACGGCGCGGTGATGAAGAACTTCATCACCGACGACACGCCCTTCGCCAGCGCCGTGGTCGGCAAGGGCGCGCTCTTCGTCAGCGAGGTCGACGAGAGCGACGGCTCCATCGCGCTCTACACCCCGCGCATCGCGGTGCTGAACAACGTCTCCCTGGACCACAAGTCGCTGGAGGAGCTGCGCGTCCTGTTCCGCGACTTTCTGGCCAAGGCCGAGACCGTGGTCCTGAACCTGGACGACGCCGAGACCACGGCGCTGGCGATCGGGATTCCCGCGGACAAGGCGATCACCTTCAGCCTGAGCGACCCGGCCGCCGGCCTGGTCGCCGGCAGCTTGGCGCCGGCGCCGGAGGGGATCGCCTTCACGGTGACCGAGACCGAGACCGGACGCTCGGCCGAGGTCCGCCTCCAGGTGCCGGGCCGGCACAACGCCGCCAACGCCCTGGCCGCCCTGGCCGCGGCGCAGGCCTGCGGCCTCTCCCTGGAGGCGGCGGCCACGGCCCTCGGCAGCTTCGCCGGCCTGCGCCGCCGCCTGGAGCTGGTCGGCCAGGCCCAGGGGGTGACGGTGATCGACGACTTCGCCCACAACCCGGACAAGATCGAGGCCACGTTGGCGACCCTGCACGCCTTCCCCGGACGGCTGCTGGCGCTGTTCCAGCCGCACGGCTTCGGCCCGCTGCGCAAGATGAAGGACGGCTTCATCGCCTGCTTCGCCGAGAACCTGCGCGAGGACGACGTCCTGATCATGCCCGACCCGGTCTACTACGGCGGCACGGTCACCGACCGCAGCGTGACCAGCGAGGACATCGTGGCCGGCGTCGCGGCCGCCGGTCGGCAGGCCGAGGCCTTCGCCGAGCGCGCGGCCTGCGGCGACCGCCTGATCGAGCTGGCCCGGCCGGGCGACCGCATCGTCGTCATGGGCGCCCGGGACGATACCCTGGCGCTCTTCGCCGCGGAGCTGGTCGAGCGGCTCGGCCAACGGCCGAAGGCGGAGCCCTAGAGCACGATGATATGAGGTTGAAGCAACCTCATATCTGAATCGTGCTCTGATCTGTTGAAGTAGAGCGGGAGCTGGGTGAGAGGGCCTCAGAAACCGACCGCAACCCGGTAAAGGCCGTCGACGGTCAGGGCCATGCGGCGATAGTCCAGGGTCTCCGGCCGGTCCGTCGGCCGGTGATAGTTCGGGTTCCGGAAGAAGGCCGTGTCCGTCACCATGACCGCCGGGTAGTCGTGCTGCCAGAAGCTCCAGTGGTCGGAGAAATCGATTCCGGGCACGAAGCCGGGCGCGTTGATCGAATAGACCGGCAGCTTCCGGCCGGCCGCCATAAGGGCCTTGGTGCGGGCCACGAGGGAGCGGTCGAAGGCGCGGCCCACGACCGCGATGAAGTTCCCGGTCTCAGGATAGAACCAGGAAAGAGCGTCGATCGGAAAGGTTTGGGACCCGATAGCATCCGAGAAGTAGCCGATCATCTCGACGCTGATCATGAGCTTCAGCCGCACTCCGGCCCGGCGCAGGCTCCTGGCGTAGACGTAGCTGCCCATGTCTTCGCTGCGGAAATGCGGCGGCTCCTCCAGGGTGAAGGCGACCAAGTCGATGCGATGGCGCAGGTCAGGCCGCGCGGCTCCGATCAGGCGCGCCAACTCGAGGATCCCGGCCACCCCGCTGGCGTTATCGTCCGCGCCCGGATTGGAGTCGCCGGCGACGTCGTAGTGCGCGCCGACCACGACGCGCGGCGCGTTTTCCGGGCCGAAGGAGCAGACGACGTTCCGGTACTCGACCCGATCGAGGGTGTAGGGCTGTTCGACCAGGTCGCAGCCTGTCGCCGCCAAGCCTTCGGCGACATAGGCCGCGGCCTTGTCCAGACCCTCGGGGTTCCCGGCGCTGCGCGGCGGCCTGAGTCCCGAGAGATAACTCACGTGTGCTTCCAGCCTCGCGACCTCCGACTTCTCCGGAAGGAACCTGGCATCCGAGGCAACGGAGGGGTTGCGCAGAAACCAGAACAGGCCGCCGTAGAGCACCGCCGCCAGGACAGCGGCGACAAGCAGGAAACGAAAGCCCCGGCGCTTCACGGCTTGGTTCTCTCCCCCTACGGCAGGCGGCGAAGCTTGAACGCCGAAAATGCCGGAAACTTAGCCGACATGCCGCTGCGAAACCAATGCCTAGGACTTCAGCCTCTCGTTGTCCGGATCGTAGAGCGGCTCCCGGGCGACCACGGCCGGACGGGCTTCGCCCAGGACGGTAGTGGCGAGTTCGGTTCCTGGCTCGGCCAGGTCGGCGCGCAGGAAGCCCAGGGCGACGTTCTTGCCGATGGTATGGCCGTAGCCGCCTGAGGAGACGCTGCCGACGACCTGCCCCTCGGACCAGATCGGGGCGCCCATCTGGGCGCTGGCGGTCTCGCAGTCGACGATCAGCGGGACGAAGCGAGTCTCGATGCCCGCCTGCTTCTGCGCGAGCAGCGCCGCGCGGCCGAGGAAGTCACCCTTGTCGAGCTTCACGAAGCGGTCGAGTGAACTTTCGAAGGGCGAGAACTCGGTGGTCAGGTCGGCCTTCCAGTGGCGGTAGCACTTCTCCAGGCGCAGGGACTCCATGGCATAGGCGCCGAAGTGCGCCAGGCCGATCTCCTCGCCGGCTTCGACCAGGCGATCGTAGCAAGCCGTCAGATCCTCCATCCGGACATGGAGTTCCCAGCCAAGCTCGCCGACGAAGTTGACGCGCAGGGCCCGGACCTCCGCGCCGGCGATCGCGATCCGCCGGGCGCTGAGCCAAGGAAAGGCGGCGTTGTCGAGCGGCGCCTCGGTGACCTTCGAAAGCAGATCCCGGGCGCGGGGCCCGGCGACGACCAGCGTCGAAAACCGCTTGGTCAGGTTCTCGATCGCGACCTCGGCGCCCTCCAGATGCTCGCTCAGCCACTGCAGGTCGTGGTGCTCGGCGGCCGCGGCCGAGACCAGCCAGAAGGAGTCCTCGGCGAGACGCACGAGCGTGGCCTCGGCGACCACGCCGCCGCTGTCCGAGCAGAAGTAGCCTAGGCCTATTCGGCCCGGCGAAGGGAGGCGGCCGGCGACCATGCGGTCGAGGAAGGCGGCAGCCTCGGGTCCCGAAACGGCGAGGCGGGTGAAGCCGGTGGTTTCGGTGATCCCGACACGCTCGCGCACCGCCCGGCATTCTTCGCCGACCCGGTCGAACCAAGTGGTGTGGCGGAAGCTCGGGACATCCTCGAAGGACGGGTCCGCGGGCTTGAAGTAGAGCGCCCGCTCCCAGCCGCCGCGCAGGCCGAAATGGGCGCCCTTGGCCGCGAAGGTCTCGTAGAGCGGCGTGGTCTTGAGGGGCCGGCCGGCCGGGCGCTCCTCGTGGGGCATGTGGAAGGTGAACTCGTGCCGGTACTCCTCGATCGCCTTGGCCGCGGTGTAGGGCTGGTCGGCGAAGTCGGTGAAGCGCCGGGGATCGAGGTCCCACATCTCCCATTCGCACTCGCCGTGGACGATGATTTCAGCCAGGCACTTGCCGTGGCCGCCGCCCTCGCCGATGCCGGCGCGCAGCCCGAGGCAGGCGTAGGCGTTGCGCAGGCCGGGGATCTTGCCGATCAGGGGCAGGCCGTCGGGCGAATAGGTGATCGGGCCGTTGACGATGCGGGTGATGCCGGTCTCGGACAGCACCGGCAGGCGCGCGAAAACGCCTTCCAGGTTGTCGGCCAACCGGTCCAGGTCGTCGGGCAGCAGGTCCATGGTGAAGGACTCGGGGATGCCCTCGGTGCCCCAGGTCCGGCAGGGCTGCTCGTAGATCCCGACCAGCAGGCCCTGGCGTTCCTGGCGGGAATAGAAGTCGTCGCCGGGGTCGCGGATGATCGGCACGCGGTGGTCCAGGGCCGCGATCTCGGGAATCGACTCGGTCAAGAAGTACTGGTGCTCCATCGAGACAACGGGGTGCTCGACCCCGAGCATGGCGCCGACCTCGTTGACCCGGTAGCCCGCGGCATTGACCACGACCTCGCAGTCGATGTCGCCGTTCCGGGTGCGCACCCGCCAGTCGCCCGAGGGCTTGCGTGCGATCCCAATGACGGGGTTGAAGCGGTAGATCTCGGCCCCGCCCTGGCGCGCTCGGCGGGCCAGGGCCTGGGTCAGCTGGCTCGGGTCGATGTCACCGTCGACCGGGTCCCAGAGCGAGCCGGCCAGGCCCTCGGTGCGGATCAGCGGGTGGCACCGACCGGTCTCTTCGGCCGAAAGCAGCTCGAGCTCGACCCCGACGCCCTTGGCCAGGGCGACGAAGTGCTCGTAGCCGTCGATATCGTCGCGCGTGTGGGCCAGGCGGACGCCGCCGGTGATGTGGTAGTTGATCGGATGCTCCGGATCGGCGGCCAGCTCGGCGTAAAGCTTGGTGCTGTAGTGCTTGAGTCGGAGCATGGTCTGCACGGTGCCGAACTGGGTCACTTGTCCCGCGGCATGCCAGGTCGAGCCCGAGGTCAGTTCGTCGCGCTCGACCAGCACCACGTCGGACCAGCCGAGCCTGGTCAGGTGATAGAGCGTCGAGCAGCCGCCGACGCCGCCGCCGATCACCACCGCGCGGGCTTGAGTCTTCATCGCGAGTTCTCCTTCGCCTTCGGGGCCGCGGTGCTGCCGCGCAGCAAGAGCTCGACCTCGAGCAGAGTGCTGTCCGGCACGGCCTCGCCCCGCAGCCGCTTCAGCAGATAGTCGGCGGCGCGCTCGCCGATCTCGCGGACCGGCACGCGCAAGGTGGTCAGCGGCGGATCGACTAGGGAGGCGAGATCGATGTCATCGAAGCCAGTGACCGAGACGTCGTCGGGAACCCGGAGCCCGAGCCTGGGGCTCTCGAAGACCGCCCCGACGGCGAAGAGGTCGGCACCGCAGATCACCGCGCTCGGCGCCGGCGACAGGCCCATCAGGTGGCGGAAGGCGTAGCCGCCTTCGAGCAGGTCCAGCGGCCGTTCGATCACGCGCTCCCGCGCCAGCGCGACGCCGCGCGCTTCCAGCGCTGCGCGCACGCCGGCCAGCCGGGCGCGGGCCCGGTCGTTCTCTGCGGTCTCTGCCGAGATCACCCCGAAGTCCCGGTGGCCGAGGTCGAGAAGGTGGTCCGCGATCCGCCGGCCCGCGGCGCGGTTGTCGATGCCGACGCCGGGATGCCCCTCGTCCTGGTCCACCACCCAGGTCGTGACGTAGGGCAGGCCCTGGCCTCGGAGCAGCGCGTAGACCGCCGGATCGCGGGCGGCACCGACCAGGACCAGGGCATCGATGCGATGGGTCAGCAGGCTCTCGACCTGGCGGCGCTCACGCTCCCGGTCGAACCCGCTCGCGGCCACGACCAGGGTGTAGCCCGCCGCGGCGAAGCGGCCTTCGAGGCTGTTCAGAGCCTTGGCGAAGAGGGCGTGGTCCAGGGTCGGAACCACGACGCCGACCATCCGGGAACGCTTGGATGCCAGGGCCCGGGCGGCGGCGTTGGGCAGGTAGCCGAGCTCCGCGACCGCCCGCTCGATGCGCGCCCGGGTGCGCGGGCGAACAAGATCGGGCTGGTTGAAGAAGCGGGAGACGGTGGTCGGCGACACCCTGGCCTGGCGGGCCACGTCGACCAGGCTTGCCGAGGCCTCCCTATGGGAACGCTGCCATTTTTCCAGACTCGCATTGAGCATCACAAAGCCCGTTATCTGGCACCAACTGACCACATCTTCTGTGGAATTCTTGACCTTGTTACGCCAAGCCTGGCCTAGCCGGCGAAATTGATGAAAACGCTACCATCGCTTCTCGAAGCGCACAAGCGGAAGCGGCCCCGGCATCCTCGGCCCGGCCGGCGAAGGCGGCCCCTCCCTGGCGGCCGCCGTGGAGTCCGATCTCGAGGCCCGGATCCCCGTCCCGCGGCGTCGCCTGAGGCGACCGTCCCTCGCCGACCGGTGTCAGCACCGTCCTCAGCACCCGCTTCCAGATCGCAGGGCCTTCTTTCCGCTCGCGAAAGGTGATAGGAAGGGGGAACCTAAAACGGTTACATGACCCGGCGCCCATGACCGCAGCCAAGATCAAGGCCAGGCCGTCCCGCCGCCCGGCGCACAACGGAATCCGCGAAGTCGCACGGGCGGCCGGCGTATCCATCGCGACGGTGTCGCGGGCCTTCAACCGGCCCGAGGCGGTCAATGCCGAGACCCGCGAGCGGGTCCTGGCCGCGGCCCAGCGCCTGACCTATATCCCCGACGGCGCCGCCCGCTCCCTGTCCTCCCAGAAGAGCTTCCGGGTCGGCGTCGTGATCCCGACCATGGACGACTCGATCTTCGCCCGCTTCGTCGAGGCGCTCCAGCAGCGCCTCGGCACCATCGGCTACGCCCTCTTGATCGGAGTCGACCGCTTCAACGCCGAACAAGAGCTGATCGAGGTTCGCAATCTGCTCGAGTCCGGGGTCGACGCCGTGGTGCTTTGCGGCGCGCAACGCAGCCAGGAAACCTACGAGCTGCTGGAGACCCGCGCCCTGCCCTATCTGATCACCCACGTCCACGCCGAGGATCCGACCCAGATCTCGGTCGGCTACGACAACCGCGAGGGCGCGGCCATGGCGACCCACTATCTAGCCGACCTTGGCCACGAACGGATCGGGGTCATGGACTACCCGCCCGAACGCAACGACCGGGCCGGCCTGCGGATCGCGGGTGTTGTCGAGGCCCTGGCCGAGCGGGGCCTGACGCTGCCGCCGGAGCGCCGGATCGAGCGGCCCTTCAGCATCGAGGAGGGCCGTATCGGGCTGCGCCAACTGCTGGCCCAGGACCCGCGCCCGACGGCGGTCTTCTGCGGCAACGACATCCTGGCCGTCGGCGCGCTCTTCGAGGCCCAGGCCCAGGGCCTGCGGGTGCCCGAAGAGCTTTCGATCGTCGGCTACGACAACCTGGAACTGACCGCCCAGGTGGCTCCGGCCCTCACCACGGTCCACGTACCGACCGGCGAGATGGGCGCCCGCGCGGCGGAAGTCCTGTCGCTGATTTTGAGCCACAAGTCGGTGCCGCGCAGGACCCGGATCGGCACCAGCCTGATCATTCGGAAAACGACCGGTCCGGCCCCGACCGCGCCGACGACAGCTTAGCAAGAAGGAAGAGTGGGAGAGGCGCCATGGCCGAGCTACCCGAGACGACACGTGTTGTGGTAATCGGCGGCGGCGCCGTCGGCTGCTCCTGCCTCTACCACCTCGCCAAGCAGGGCTGGAGCGACAGCCTGCTGCTGGAGAGCAACGAGCTGACGTCCGGCTCGTCCTGGCACGCCGCAGGGAACTGCCCGAACTTTTCCGGCTCCTGGTCGATCATGAAGATGCAGGCCTATTCGACCGCGCTCTACGGGCGCCTGGGCGACGAGGCCGACTATCCCATGAACTATCACGTCACCGGGTCGATTCGCCTGGCCCACAGCCGGGCGCGCATGGAGGAGTTCCGCCACGTCCACGCCATGGCCCGCTACCAGGGCCTCGACTTCGAGATGCTGGGGACCAACGAGATCAAGGACCGCTATCCCTTCATCGAGCTGCACGACCTGGAGGGCGGGATCTGGGACCCGGGCGACGGCGACATCGACCCGGCGCAGCTGACCCAGGCCTTCGCCAAGGCCGCCCGCAACCTCGGCGCCAAGGTCGTCCGCTTCTGCCCGGCTACCGGTCTGCGCCGGCTGCCAGGCGGCGAGTGGGAGGTCGAGACGCCGAAGGGCAAGGTCCGCTGCGAGGCCGTGGTCAACGCGGCGGGCTACCGCGCTGCGGAGATCGGCGCCATGGTCGGCCGCCAGGTGCCGACGGTTGCGATGTCGCACCAGTACCTGGTGACCGAGTCGATCGATGAGCTGACCGCCTACGAGGGCAAGATTCCGCTGCTGCGCGACCCGGACACCAGCTACTACCTGCGCCAGGAGCGCGACGGCCTGCTACTCGGCCCCTACGAGTGGCAGGCGACGCCGCATTGGACCCGGCCCGACGATCCCATGCCGGCCGACTTCTCCTTCCAGCTCTATCCGGACGACCTTGAGCGCCTGGAGGCCTACATCGAGGACGCCTGCGCGCGGGTGCCGATCCTCGGCACGGTCGGGGTGCAGAGGGTGATCAACGGGCCGATCCCCTACACCCCCGACGGCAACCCGCTGATCGGCCCGGCACCGGGCCTGAGGAACTTCTACGAGGCCTGCGTCTTCTCCTTCGGCATCGTCCAGGCCGGCGGCGCCGGCAAGGTCCTGGCCGAGTGGATCACCGAGGGCGAGACCGAGTGGGACATGTGGTCGGTCGACCCGCGGCGCTTCACCGACTACGCGACGCCCGAATACGTCCGGGCCAAGGCGGTCGAGCTCTACCAGAACGAATACGCCATCGGCTTCCCGCACGAGGAGCGGCCGGCGGGACGCCCGGCCAAGACCTCGCCGCTCTACGGCCGCCTGCAGGCCAAGGGCGCGGTCTTCGGCGCCCGCGGCGGCTGGGAGCGCGCCGTCTGGTTTCCGCGGCCCGGCAAGGACCGGCCCAAGAACGTGCTGTCCTATCACCACAGCAACTGGTTCGAGGCGGTGGCCGAGGAATGCCGTGCCGTGCAGAACGGCGTCGGGATCCTTGACCTGCCCGGCTTCGCACGCTTCGAGGTCACCGGCGAAGGCGCCGGGGCGTGGCTGGAAAGCCTGATCACCGGCAGCCTGCCCAAGCCGGGACGGATCTCGCTCGCCTACTTCTGCACGCCGCGCGGCCGCACCCTGACCGAGATGACCGTGACCTGCTTCGGCCCGGACCACTACTGGCTGATCACCGCGGCGGCGGCCGAGTGGCACGACCGCGACTGGCTGCAAAAGCACCTGCCCGACGACGGGCCGATCCGGATCGACAACGTGACCGGGCGCTGGGGCACCCTCGTCCTGGCCGGACCCAAGGCCCGCGAACTGCTGGCCAAGGTCACCGACTGCGACCTTTCGAACGCGGCCTTTCCCTGGCTCAGCCACCGGCCGATCACGATCGCCATGGCGCGGGGCGTCGCGATCCGGGTCAACTACGTGGGCGAACTGGGCTGGGAGCTGCACCTGCCGAACGAAGCCCTGCTCGCGACCTACGACCTGCTGTGGCAGGCCGGCGAGGCCCACGGCATCCGGGACTTCGGCATGTACGCCCTGGACTCGCTGCGGCTGGAGAAGTGCTACCGGGCCTGGAAATCGGACCTCTCGACCGACTACACGCCGCTGGTCGGCTCGCTCGACCGCTTCGTGCGCCTGAACAAGCCGGACTTCATCGGCCGCCAGGCCCTGATCGAGGAGCGCGAGGCCGGCAGCCCGGAACGCTGCGTGCCCCTGCTGGTCGACGCCGGCAGCGCCGACGCGCCCTACCTCTCCACGGTCTGGCAGGGCGAGGAACGGGTCGGCCTGGTCACCTCGGGCGGCTACGGCCACCGGATCGGCCGCTCCATCGCCCTGGCCCACGTCCGCAGCGACCTGGCCGAGGAGGGCGCGCGGCTCGAGGTCGAGATCCTCGGCGAGCGCTACAAGGCGGTGGTCGGGCGCGAGCCGCTCTACGACCCGAACAACGAGCGCCTCAAGGCCTGAGGGGGAACCGCCATGACCGTATCCCTTCCCGACCGGGCCCGGGTCGTGATCATCGGGGGCGGCGTGATCGGCTGCTCCGTCGCCTATCACCTGACCAAGCTCGGATGGAGCGACGTGCTGCTGCTCGAGCGCAAGCAGCTGACCTGCGGCACGACCTGGCACGCGGCCGGGCTGATCGGCCAGCTGCGCGCGACCCGCAACATGACCCAGCTCGCCAAGTACTCGGCCGAGCTCTACACCACCCTCGAGGCCGAGACCGGGGTCGCCACCGGCTTCAAGCAGAACGGCTCCGTCAGCCTGGCGCTGAGCGACGACCGCCTGGAGGAGCTGAAGCGCGGCGCCTCCATGGCACGGACCTTCGGCCTCGAGGTCCAGGTCCTAACCCCGCAGGACTGCAAGGACACCTATCCGCTGATCAATGCGGAGGGCGTGACCGGCGGGGTCTTCCTGCCGAAGGACGGCCAGGCCGATCCCGCCAACATCGCCCAGGCTCTGGCCAAGGGCGCGCGCAACGGCGGCGCCCGGATCCTGGAGGGCGTCAAGGTCACCGCCATCCACCGAAAGGACGGCCGGGTCACCGGCGTCGGCACGGACCACGGCGAGGTCGCCTGCGAAGCCGTCGTCAACGCGGCCGGCATGTGGGGCCGCGAGGTCGGCCGTCTGGCCGGCGTCAACGCGCCGCTCCAGGCCTGCGAGCACTTCTACATCGTCACCGAGAACCTGCCGGAGCTGCCACGCGACCTGCCGGTCCTGCGGGTGCCGGACGAATGCGCCTACTACAAGGAAGATGCGGGCAAGATCCTGCTCGGCGCCTTCGAGCCGGTGGCCAAGCCCTGGGGCCTCGACGGCATCCCCGAGGACTTCTGCTTCGACCAGCTGCCCGAGGACGTCGCCCATTTCGAGCCGATCCTCGAGGCCGCCATCCGGCGCCTGCCGATCCTGGAGACCGCCGGCATCCACACCTTCTTCAACGGTCCGGAAAGCTTTACCCCGGACGACCGCTACCTCCTGGGCGAGGCGCCGGAGCTGAAGGGCTTCTACCTGGCCTGCGGCTTCAACTCGATCGGCATCCAGTCGGCCGGCGGCGCCGGCAAGGCGTTGGCGGAGTGGATGGAGACCGGCGCGCCGCCCTTCGACCTCTGGGACGTCGACATCCGACGCATGCAGCCCTTCCAGGGCACCAAGGCCTACCTCTCCGAAAGGTCCAAGGAAACGCTCGGCCTGCTCTACGCCGACCACTTCCCCTACCGGCAGTTCGAGACCGCGCGCGGCGTCCGGCACTCGCCGTTGCACGAGCGCCTGGCGGCCGCCGGCGCCTGCTTCGGCGAGGTCGCCGGCTGGGAGCGGGCCAACTGGTTCCTGCCCACCGCGGCCCGTTCCGCCGGCGAGCGGCCGGAGTATCGCTATGCCTGGGGCCGTCAGAACTGGTTCGAGCACGCCGCGGCCGAGCACAAGGCGGTACGGGCGGGCGTCGGGCTCTTCGACATGACCTCCTTCGCCAAGATCCGGGTCGAGGGCCGCCACGCCGAAGATGTCCTGCAGCGGATCTGCGCCAACGACGTCGCGGTCGAGCCCGGACGGATCGTCTATACCCAGTGGCTGAACGGCCGCGGCGGCATCGAAGCCGACCTGACGGTGACCCGACTGTCGGAGACCTCTTTCCTGGTGGTCACCTCGGCGGCCAGCGGGCCGCGCGACCTGGCCTGGCTGAGGCGGCATATCCCGGACGACGCGCACTGCGTCGCGATCGAGGTCACCGGCGGCGAGGCGGTGCTCGCGGTCATGGGTCCGAAGTCCCGCGCGTTGCTGCAGCCCCTGACCGAGGCCGAGCTTTCCGACGAGGCCTTCCCTTTCGGCCGGGCCAAGGAAATCGACCTGGGCATGGCGGTGCTGCGCGCGCACCGAATCACCTACGTCGGCGAGCTCGGCTGGGAGCTCTACGTGCCGACGGAGATGGCCCGCCAGGTCTTCGACCGCATCGTCGAGGCGGGGGCGGATCACGGGCTCCGGCTTTGCGGCATGCACGCGCTGGACTCCTGCCGGATCGAGAAAGCCTACCGGCACTTCGGCCACGACATCACCGACGAGGACCATGTCCTGGAGGCCGGCCTCGGCTTCGCGGTCAAGCCGGACAAGACGCCGTCGAGGTTCGGCGACTTCCTCGGCCGTGAGGCGGTCCTGCGCAAGCGGCAGCAGGGGCTGTCCCAGCGCCTGCTGCAGTTCCGCCTGGCCGACCCCGAGCCCCTGCTCTACCACCACGAGCCGATTCTCAGGGACGGCGAGATCGCCGGCTACCTCTCCTCCGGCAACTACGGCCATCACCTGGGCGCCGCCGTCGGCCTGGGCTACGTCGCCTGCGGGACCGAGGAAAGCGGCGCCGACGTCCTGGGCTCGCGCTACGAGATCGAGATCGCCGGCGACCGCGTTCCGGCCGAAGCCAGCCTCAAGCCGCTTTACGACCCGAAGTCGGCGCGGGTGCGAGCCTGAGGAACAGGCACGCCAAACCGCAAGGGAGTGGCAGCGGACTCATGACCCCGTCTTCTGAAGCAGGCCGAAGTCTCGGCTGGCGATAGGGCCGCGCTCTTCACTCCTTGATGATCGGCTTCGGCCGGAACTTGTCCTTCAGAGCGGCGAGGACGCGGCTGTCCCGCTCGTAGATGTCGCGCCGGAAGCTGACCTGGCCGTCAGGTTCGACCCAGACAGTCCAATAGAGCAAGAGCACCGGCAGGGGCGTTTTGAGGTTCACCCTCGTGGTTTGGCTCGACGCGACGATCTCGTCGATCTTCTGGCGCGTCCATTCGGGCTGGTCGGCAAGCAGGAGCTCGGCGAAATCGAAGGGGTTCTCGATGCGCACGCAGCCCGAGCTCAGGGCCCGCTCCGACTTGGCAAAAAGGCCGCGGCTGGGCGTGTCGTGGAGGTAGACGAGATAGCGATTCGGGAACATGAACTTCACGAGGCCCAAGGCGTTCTCCGGCCCCGGCGGCTGGACCAGGGAATAAGGGAAGTTGCCCGCCTTGGACTTCGACCAATCTATCGACTTAGGGTCGACCTGCTTCCCGTTGCCGTCGACCAGGGTGAACCCCTTCTCGTAGATGTAGGAGGGATCCTTGCGCGCCTTCGGAAGGATGTCCTTGCCAAGGATACCCGGCGGCACCGTCCAGGTCGGATTGAACTCGATGAAGCGAATCTTGTCCTGAAAGACCGGAGTCTTACGGTAGTTCCGGCCGACGATCGACTTGGTGGACCAGATCTCCTTGCCGTCGCGGACCATATAGGTCTCGAAGCCGGCGATGTTGACGATGACGAAGGTCTCGCCGATCCCGCGCAGCACCCAGCGCCCCCGTTCCAAGTTGACGCGGATCTGGTCGATCCGCCCTTCCACCGGGACGTTGAGGACCTCGAGCGAGGTCTTGCCGACGACACCGTCGTCCTCCAGACCGTGGCGCGCCTGAAAGCGGCGGACGGCCTGCTCCAGATCGCCATTGTAGAGCTCTGACCCGGTATCGACGCCCTGAAAGTCGCCGGTCGCGGCGAGCCGGGTCCGCAGCACGGGCACCCGCGGATCCGACATGCCCGGCTTCAGCGCCGGACCGTCCGGCACGACCGGCCAGCCCCCCTTGTCGGCGATGGCCCGGTAGCGTGCCAGAGCCTCGAGCACGCCGTCATACCAGGAATCGGAGATCTTCAGCCCTTCGATGAAGTCGGCGACCTTCTCGCCGTCCAGGATCTCGTTCAGCTCCGCGGCGGGGTCCCCATCGACCAGAGGGCGTTCAAAGTTCCACTTGCCGTCGAGGTCGACCGGATCGACCTTGCCGAAATAGTGGTGGTACGCCAGGCGCGCCAAGGCGTCGGTCGAGAGGATGTCGAACTCGGCGCGGGTCGAGTCGTCCGCCCCGGACTGCGCGACCTCATCCTTGAGCGCGAGGAGGCGGGCTCTGTGAAATTCCTCCGGGTCCAGGCCGTGGTCCTCGCTCTCGTCGATCTTGTCGAGCAAGGCCGCAACGTTGCGCTCGGACGACCAGGCCGGGCGGAACTGCCGCTGGGTGTAGATCTTCGTAAGCAGGGGCTCGGCCGCGATCGAGCGGTCCTGGATCGAGAGCGCTCCGGGCTCGGCCATCCGCTCGACCCGGGACCGGATTTTCCCTTCGAGCGAAGCCGTCTCGGCACGTGCGACCCCGGGCCCCGAGAGCGCCAAAATCGCGGAAATCGCGGCAAGCGGCAACCAAGCAAAACGAGTCATGATAGTACCCCCCGTTTGCGTTCGCCCGATGTCCAGGCGGCTTCCAAAAGAAGCGGAACCTGTCGAAACCGGCTTGGTCCCGCAGATCCTTGACCGCACCGGCTCCAACTTCCCAATGCAGTCTTCTCGGTTAGCCAGGAAAGCAGACCTTGCGTCCAGAGGCAATTCGGTCAGGATCGTCGGCTTGCGCCCGTCGCAGAAGTCTAGGGGAAACGCGATGAGACCTGGTATCGCCTTTATCGGCCTCGGCATCATGGGCCACCGGATGCTGACCAACATGACCGTGCACGGCGGCTTCACCCTGGTCGGCGGCTGGGACCCGAGCCCCACGGCCCGGGACAAGACCCGGACGGCCTTCCCCGACCTGCCACTGGTCGAGGACCCGGCGGTACTCATCGCGGCGCCCGAGACCGAGGTTGTCTACATCGCCTGCCCGCCGGCGGCGCACGCGGCACACGCCCTGGCGGCCCTGGCCGCGGGCAAGGCGATCTGGTGCGAGAAGCCGCTGGGCGTCGACCTCGCCGAGAGCCGCGCCCTGGTGGAGGCCGTCGAGGCGGCCGGCGCCAGGAACGCGGTCAACTTCCCCTTCGCCGACGCCCAGGCGGCCAACCTGATCGACCGGGAGCTGAAGGCCGGCCGGCTGGGCGCGGTCGCCGGGGTCGACATCCGCCTTCATTTTGCCCGCTGGCCCCGCGACTGGCAGGCCGATGCGACCTGGCTGGCCGAGCGCGCCGAGGGCGGCTACGTCCGGGAGGTCTTCTCGCACTTTGTCTACCTGCTCCGGCGGCTTTTCGGGCCCACCGTGCTCAGGGATGCCGCCCTGCGCTATCCGGAGGACTCCAAGCTCTGCGAGACCCACTTCACCGCCCTCCTGGACTGCGGCGGGGTGCCGGTCTCGGCGGCCGGCAGCTCGGGCGGCGCCGGACCTGACCAGGTCGAGGTCACGGTCTGGGGCAGCGCGCGCGCCTACCGGCTTTGGGACTGGAACCGGCTCAAGTCCAGCGAGAACGGCGTCTGGCGGGACGAGCTGACCGAGCTCGAGAACCCGCGCCAGGACGGCTATATGCGCATGCTGGACAACTTCCGCGCCTTCCTGGCCGACGAGCCCAACACCATGCCGAGCTTCCGCAACGCCTTGGCCGTGCAGGAGATCGTCGAAGGGGTTCTGGCGCGGTGAAAGATCCGGTCGCCGCGTTCCCGCGTAGAGAAGCCGTGCCTAAACATGAGGTTGCCGAGCTGTCGGCACCGCCGACCGAGAGGAGAGTCCTACCGATGAATGCGCAGACACGGCTCCAGGTTCACACTGCTGAGACGCTCTCGCCCGCCGGCCGGCCGGAGCGCGCCGAGGCCGAGGCCGCGGTCCGCACCCTGCTGCGCTGGGCGGGCGACGACCCGGACCGCGAGGGCCTGATCGACACGCCGGCTCGTGTCGTACGCGCCTACGAGGAGTTCTTTCGCGGCTACGGCCAGGACCCCGAAGATATTCTGCGCCGGACCTTCGAGGAGACCGACGGCTACGACGAGATGGTCGTGCTCAAGGACATCCCCTTCGAGAGTCACTGCGAGCACCACCTGGCGCCGATCCTCGGCAAGGCGCACGTCGGCTACCTTCCGGAGCATCGGGTGGTCGGCATCTCCAAGCTCGCACGGGTTGTCGAAGCCTACGCCAAGCGTCTTCAGATCCAGGAGAAGATGACGGCACAGATCGCCAAGGCCATCGAGGACGTGCTGCAGCCGCGCGGCGTCGCCGTTGTGGTCGAGGCCAGCCACCAGTGCATGACCACCCGCGGCGTGCACAAGGCCGGGGTGACCATGGTGACAAGCCGCATGCTCGGCGCCTTCCGCGACGACGCCATGACCCGGCGCGAGTTCCTCGCGGTGATCGGCAATCCGGCCAGCTCCGGCAGCTGAGCCATCATGGCACGGCGGCGCGGCCCTTCGGCGATCACCACGGGACTCCTGGTCGCCGTCGGCCTGCTCACTGGCTGCGCCGCAAACACGGAGCCGCAGGACCTGCGGGAGCTGCGGCGGTCGGACAGCCCGAACGACTCCCTCGCTTGCCCGCCCGGGATCTGCACGGCCGAAACAGACTTTCAAAGCCCTGTCTTCGGGACCTCGCCGGAGGCGGTGCTGCAGGCGCTGCGAGAGGCCGTCGAGGACCAGCCGAGGACCGAGCTCGCAGCCGAAGTGCCGGAGCCGGAGCAAGTGATCTATGTCCAGCGCAGCGCGGTCTTCCGCTTCCCCGACACCGTCTGGATCCAGCCCGTCGTCCTGCCCGAAGGCAGCTCGGTGATCATCTACAGCCGGTCGAACTACGGCTATAGCGATTTCGGCGTGAACCGGGAGCGGGTCGGCCTCTGGATCGGTCTCTTGCGGGCCGCGCTGGCCGCAGATCTCGTCCGATGAAGTCCTTCGGAGACGGCTACACTGCCATGGTGGTCGGCGCCTCGGGCGGTCTGGGTCACGCCTTCGTCGAAGCGCTGCTGGAGGACCCGGCCCTGCGCGGTCTGCTCGCCTGCAGTCGCGCCGATCCTTGCCTGAGCCACCCGAAGGCCGCCTGGCAGCAGATGGACCTGGAGGACGAAGCCTCCATCGCCACCGCCGCCGAGGCGGCGGAGTCCGTGCTCGGGCCGCTGCACCTGGTGATCGTCGCCAGCGGCCTGCTCCACGACGGCGCGGGCCTGCAGCCTGAAAAGACCTGGCGAAGCCTGGAGGCCGAGGCCCTGGAGCGCAGCTACCGGGTGAACGCGGTCGGCCCGGCGCTGCTGGCCAAGCACCTCCTGCCGCGGCTCGACCGCAGCCGCAAGTCGGCCTTCGCGGTCGTGACCGCGCGGGTCGGCAGCATCAGCGACAACCAGCTGGGCGGCTGGTACGCCTACCGCGCCTCCAAGGCGGCCGCCAACATGCTGGTGCGGACCCTCTCGATCGAGCTGGCGCGGCGCAATCCGGGCGCGCTCTGCGTCGCGCTCCACCCCGGCACCGTGGACACGCCGCTGTCCCGGCCCTTCCAGCGCGGCGTCCCCGAGGGCAAGCTATTTTCGCCGGCCAAGTCGGCGCGGCACCTGCTGGACGTATTGGATCGGCTTGGGGCGGATGACAGCGGCCAGCTCTATGCTTGGGACGGCCAGCGGATTCCCTTCTGACGGGCCTCGCGAGAAACACGCCGCGCCGGGCAGTACCGGATCGGAAGCGAAGGCCGTTTCCAGTGTTTGAGCGCAGCACTGTCGGCCAGACGCAAAGGCGTTCGATCGGGACCTGCGCTAATTCAGGCCGAGTCGCGCGAAGACGGCCGGGATCTGACGCTTCAGTCCGAAGAAGCCCTTGGTCGCATGCGGCCAGAAGGCGTCGTCCCAGCGCCGGCGCAGGCGCAGGAGTTGGATCCCTTCGAGCCGCAGCGCGGCTTCGATCCTGTCCAGTTTTTCCTGGACCGGGCCGACCGGCGCATAGGGGGTAACCACCTGGCGAACGCTCAATTCGCGGGCCCAGGCCGCCAGTTCCTTTGCCTCAATGCCTTCGGTGAGCGCAGACGGGGTCAATCCAAGACCCCGCCCGGCGCGGTCGAGACCGTCCCGCAGCGCGCCGCGGGCAAAATCCGCGGCAAGCGTGCCGGCGCCCAAGGGTGAGCGCGCCGCCGTGCAGACCGCCCCGGCGATGCCGAGCACCCGGCCGTCTTCCAGGCCCAGGTCCTCGATCCGCAGGTCCTCTTCCGTGATCAGCAGCGCCGAGGGCTCGGCCGGCGCGCGGCTCACCGCGGACGGCAGGGGCGTCGGCGCAGGGGCAGGCGGCTCTGACAAGGCCGGCGCGCGGCCGGAAAGCTCGGCACCCGGGCGGAAGCGGCCTCGCGTGTAGGTTTCGATGTTGCCCGGCCGCGCCAGGTAGGTCTTGCCCCGGGTATGCAAGCCGGCAACCCAGCGCCAGGATAGCGTGTTGGACGCCGGATCGCCGTCCAGCAGATGACGGAGAAAGAAGTCGGCGCCCAGCGCCCAGGGCAGCTTCAGGGTGAAGATCCAGATGCTGGCGAACCACATCCGGGCGTGGTTGTGCAGGTAGCCGGTCGAAACCAGCTCGCCCGCCCAGGCGTCGAAGCAGGCGATGCCGCTCCGCGCTTCGACCGCCGCCTGCCAGCGGCGGCGCGACGCGGCATCATCGTCCAGTGCGGCAAGGCCGGCATCCACTTCGGCGCGATAGGCGTGCCAGATTCCCGGGCGCATCTCCAGCCAGCCTTTCCAGTAGGTGCGCCAGCAAACCTCCTGGATGAACTTCTCCGCCGCGCGGAAGCTGTGCCGGCCGAGAACCGCGCGGATCACCTCGTCCTCGGTGACCAGGCGGTGCCGGATCCAGGGCGAAAGGGTCGAGACGTTGTCGTGCGCCCCGGCGCCCTGGTCGTAGTTTCGCGTCTCGGCATAGCGGCGGCCGGCGCGCGGCAGAAAGGCTTCGAGCCGTCGCAGCCCTTCCGCCCGGCTCGGCAGCCAGGCCCGGTTCTGGACTTCGGCCAGGGCGCCCATGCCCTCAGATCCGCCGCGCCAGGGCGACCGCCGCTGAAGAGCCGCCGCCGACCAGGGCGGCCCAAAGCCGGCCAAAGGGCCCCGGCGCGCCGCCGTGGTGGTGCCGGGCCTCGTCGCGGTGCTCGAGCTCGTCCTCGCGGCAGCGCTTCAGCAGGGTCAGGATTTCCGGCTGTTCGCCGCCGGCTTCCAGGGCGTCGATCTGGGCGCCGTAGTGGCGGTCGACGAAGGTCTCGACCGCGTCGACGGTCAGGTAGACCGCCCGCGGCCCGAAGAGCGCCGGCAGGGCGCCGGTCAGCCAGCCGGCCAGGCGCCAGAGCGGCAGCAGGCGGCTGCGCGCTCGAGGCGGCAGGACCTCGTTCAGGGCCTGCAGGTGACTGGCCTCGGTCGCCAGGTGGCGGGCCGCGAAGTCCCGAACGGCGGGATCGCGGGTCACGGCGGCCATGCCCTTGTAGATCCACACGGCGCCGGTCTCGCCCGCGTGGTCCGAGCGCAGCTCGGCCAGCAGCCAGGCCGGCAGGTCGCAGGCGCCGTCGTCTTCCCCCTGGACGAGGAGCCGTTGGAGCCGCGGACGCAACCGCAAGAAGGCGTCGTAGGCGCGGTCGGCGAGCCAGCCCGTCTCCCGGAAACCGAAGGCCCAGCCCAGGGGCCGGAAGGCCGGCAGGGCCCGCCAGACCGCTGCGAAGGCCGGGCCGCCCGAGAGCCGGCTGCCGTCCGGCAGCAGCACGTGAAAGCGAGCGAGCGCGGCGCAGCGCGGCAGCCCGGGCGCGACCTCGCCCTCGGGCAGCCCGCTGACGTCCAGCCATCGGATGGCGGCCGCGCCGCGGCGGCGGCGATAGAAGGCGATCTCGCGCCGGCACAGCGGGCAGGCGCCATCGTAGAAGACCGTCAGAGCCGGCGCCGCCGGTCCCCGCACCCCTTGCAGGCTTGACGTATCAGGCGCCATGGTTCGGAAGCCCCTCGATGAAGGCCAGGGTGGAGTCCACGACCGGCGCGTGGTCGTCGAAGGGCTCTGCGAGGGCGAGCAGGACCCAGATGTGGCCGATCCGATCCAGCGGCTGGTAGCGGGTCTCTGCGCCGAGGTCCGTCAGACGGACCGCCAGCTCTTCCGAGTTCCGGGGCCGCACCGTGGTGTCGTCCAGGCCGTGGATCAGCAGGCTCGGCGGCGCATCGCCCCGGGCGAAGTTGATTGCCCGCGCCCGCTCGGCCGGGACCGCGCCCTCGAAGATCGGACGGATGCGGCGGTACCGCAGCGGGTCGAAGACGTAGGGACCGGCCAGGCCGACCCAGCCGTCGACGGCTTGGGACGGAAGACCCTGCGCTTCCAGGTAACGCGGGTCGAGCGCCAGAAGGGCCGCGATCTGTGCCCCGGCCGAGTGGCCCATCAGGACCAAGGGCCGCGACCGAGCGCCGTCGAGGTTCTTTCGGATCCAGCCCACGGCCAGGGCGCCGTCCTCGACGAAGCCCGGGAAGCGAACCTCGGGATAGAGCCGGTAGTCGGGGATGACCGTGGTATAGCCGCGGCTGGCGAAGGCCTCGCCGACGAAGCGGTAGCCCTGCCGCGCGCCCCGCCTCCAGCTGCCGCCGTAGAAGAAGACCACGGTGCCCTTCGAGACCTCGCCCGCCGGCGGCCGATAGACGTCGAGCCGGTGCCGCGCCTCCGGCCCATAGGCGATGCCGGTCTCGGCCTGATGGCTGTCTTCGGGCACCAAGGAGTTCACCAGCCCCAGCGGCGAGCAGGCCGGGAGTGCCAGGGCCAGGAGCGGCGCGGCGAGAGTCTTCAAGGATGTTTTAAGCCTAGCCATACCCTTGTCTACGGGTGTCGGGCGAAGAAGGATGAAGCAGGGCGCACCTTGCCCTTCAGCCAAGACCCGAGCCCGGGATCTGCGCCGACAGGGGCCAAGCGTTCCCGAGGGCAAGCTGCGCGCCCTGGGCGCTGTAGCGTCGCTGGGCAGGGGATCGCTTATGTGGATGCTTAGCCGGAACTCGCAGCCCTCAGGTCAACAGCGGTTCGATCATGACCTCGACCAGGGCTGGATCTTCGAGGCAATCGTTACAGGGGCCGTGCTCTTGCCAAGCCCCGCAGCGGCGATCAGGTGTAGCCGGAGGCATGGAGATTCCGCCTAGCTCTCCCGCCGAAGAGCGGCACGGATCGCCTTGGCTCGTTCCTCGTAGGGCTTGGCCGCCTCCTCGCGACCGAGACGGCGCAGGAGTCCGGCGTAGGCATCGAGCGTCCCCGCAAAAGTCGTCGGATCGATTCCGCCGGTCCCCTCCCAAACCGCTATGACATGGCGATACAAGGGCTCCGCCTTTTCAGGTTTTCCGCGTCTTACATGGCCTTCGGCCAGCTTGAGCAGGGTGGGGACGAGATCCGAATGCTCGTGCCGATGCTTTAGCCGCCACTGCTGTAGCTCGCGGGCTTGGAGAGCCATCAAATGGTAAGATTTGGCGAGAGAGGCTTGCCCTTTCGCCTCGGCGGCCCGCCCGAGTTCGGAGAGCCGCAAGGCGAGATGGGCATGAGGAGGCTCCTTGGTCCGGTCCAGAATGACCAGCGCCGCTCTGTAGAGCGGCTCGGCCTTGTCCAGCTCGCCCTTGGCCGCATGGACCGATGCGAGCGTCCGCATTGCGGTTCCAGTCTCGCGCCGCATCTCGCCGAAGACCTTCACTGCGACCGCCAAAGCGCGCCCGGCGGTTTCTTCAGCCTTGGCCAGATCACAGTTATTGCGGTAGAGCACTGCCAAGGTATTCAAAGTCTTGGCAACTGCCGAGTCCTTGAGGACGATGGCCTCGTCGCGAACCGCCAGGGCCAGCTCGATCTCCACCGTCGAACCAAGAGGTTCGCCAGCTCGGTGGCGACAGCTACGAGACCTGGCGGCCGGGATGGCTTGCTCGACAGTGCCGTCGATCAAGTCTTTCTGTCGGACCTCCAAGGCCATCTCGTAGAAGGACGTCGCAATAGCGGTCTCGCCCTTGTCGTCGGCGGTCGCGCCCAAATCCTGCAGCATCTTGGCCTGCCAACGGAGTACATTGGGGCTCCTTTTGGGTTGAGTATCCAGAATCCGGCGGAGGACGGACCTCGCTTCCACGAAGCGGTGCAGCTTTGCGAAGAAGTCGGCCCGCTGCGTCAGCACCGAAACCGTGTCGCCGTGGTTTGGTCCCCGAGCGGCTTCCGTGATCCGCAGCGCCTCGTCATTCAACGCCAGGGCGCGCGCCACGTCACTCTTTCGAAAATAGACCTCGGCGAGATGGCTGCGCGTCCGGCCAACGTCCGCGTGCTCGGCGCCCAGAGCCTTTTCGCGAATTGCCATCGCCCGCAATAGCAACGTCTCGGCATCCTCGTACTTCTCCGTGACGTAGAGGTTGATCGCGAGGCCGGTCAGGCTCTCGGCCACCTCCGGATGCTCGGAACCCCGCAGCCCTTCGCGGAGGTTCAGGGAACGTAGGTGCAGCGGCTCTGCCTTTTCGCCCTTGCCCAGAAAGCTGTAGGCCGTCGCCAGGTCGTGAAGTGTTTCGGCGATCCTGTGATCGTCCGGCTCCGGCATCGATTCCTCGATCGCGAGCGCCTCTTCCAGATGCCATGCCGCAGCCGCGGGATTCTGGTCCCAAAGGTAGGCCTTCCCCAGGCTTCGATGTGCCAGCTCCTGGTGCTCCGGGACCAAGCCCCGGGTCGTGGCGACGATGAGGTTTGCGCGGTCCAAGGCGACCGTGGCTTCGAAATACCGACCTTGATGGAAATGGAGTTGCCCCAGGGTGTTCAGGCTTCTGGCCACATCGATGTGCTTAGCCCCTAATGCCGCCTCGCGTATCGCCAAGGCACGCCGATAGAGGGGCTCGGCCGCGGCGTAGTTCTGTCGCCTCTCGTGGAACCAACCTAGCTGAGTCAGGCTCCGAGCGTGCTCCGGGTGATCGGGGCCAAACTCCCGTTCACTGATCTCCGAAGCCGTCTCTAGAAAAAGGATGGCCTCTGCGACTCGCCCTTTGTCAGAAAGAGCCTCGGCTTCCCCGCGGGCCGCCAAGAGCTCCGGCGGGGGCGGCTCCTGGGCGCAGGCGGAGAGCACCATCAGCCCGAGCCCCAAGCCCACAACGGTCTTCCTGACCATCACATCCCCCTCCCGCCGAACATCGCTGCCGACACGCCCGCGTTGCTCAGACCGGCTCTTCAGGCGCCGGCCCTCCCTGGAAGTCATAGCATAGCGAATTTCAAAGGGATATTTCTCCCAGAGGCTGCAAAAGCCTCTCGGGGTAAACAAGGCAAACCACCGCCAAGGCAGGATGCCTGTGTAGTGCTCATTCGCAGTCAACCGCGCCCTAGGTTGGCAACGAGTCGGTCATGGTCTCTACCGGAGCCGGACCTTCCACGGCGAACATGTCAAGGACCCCCATGGCCAGGCCCGTGTGGGTTTCCGACCCAGGTGGGCTGGACTTGGACGGCGCCGCCGGCGCAGAGGTTAAGCCCTCCGACCCGGCGCTCAGGAGCCGGAGCGGGCGGCGAGGATGGCGTTGACCAGCTCTTTCTCGACCTCCTCGGGAAGGGCCTCCGCCCCGGCCGAGAAGACCGTCCGGCCGAGCTCGATGGTGCGCAGGTAGGCGGTGAACTGGACCCGGCAGCTCGGGCAGATCGTGAAATGATACTCGAAGACCCGGCGCTGCCGCGCGGAGAGTGCGCCCTCGTGGTAGTCGAGGATGAAGGCTTCAAACTCGGCGCAGGTGATCTGCCCGGGGAAATGCCGCAGGAAGATCGAGGCCAGCCAGCGCTTGGCCGGGCCCATCGGCCCGCGGCCGCCGAGCATCCAGGACGCCATCGCGATCATCAGCTTCTTCATAGCCCGTCCTCGCGGAAGAGCGGCTCGAGCAGGGCCTTGAGCGCCATGCGGGCGCGGTGCAGCCGGACCTTGGCCGCGGAGACGCCGATGCCCAGGAGCGCCGCCGTCTCCCGGGTATCATAGCCTTCGATGTCGCGCAGCAGCAGCACGCTGCGGTAGCTCGCGGGGAGTTGATCGATGGCCCGGCGCACCGCCCTGCGGGTGCTCTCCTTCTGGAGCAGGTCCTCGGCCGAGGCTGGCGGCGCGCCGGTCGGGCCGATCAGGAGGTCGAAGCGGTCGAACTTCGGCTGCAGGGCATCCAGGGAGTCCTCGTCGTCGCGCCGGGCCCGGATCGCCGAAAGGGCTGCGTTGATCACGATCCGGTGCAGCCAGGTGCCCAGGGCCGAGCGCCCTTCGAACTGGTCGATTTTGCGATGGACCTGGAGAAAGGCCTCCTGCAGGCAATCCTGCGCATCCTGGTGGTTGCCGGTGAAGCGCCGCGCGACCGGATAGAGCCGCGGCGCGTAGTGGCGGACCAGGGTCTCGAAGGCGACCGTCTCGCCCCGCTTGAGCGCGGCGACCAGGGCTCCGGTGTCGGGCGCGCGCCCGGACGCGGCGGCGGTCTCCTCCGTGACGACGTCCTGTCCTCGCCTCTTCACCGCGCCCTCGCTGCCTCTGCCGGGTCCGGCGCCCGGCAGTCTAGGGCATTCCCCGGGCAAAAGGCGAAGAAAGACCGCCGAGGCCGTGGGTGGCATCGTTTTGGTGTAACCTCGCGGCCGCAGGCTGCGTCTAGGAAGGGGTCGCAGTCCCCAGCGCGCGGGCACCGGCTCAGGGAGGCTGGAGCGAGATGGACATCCAGGCGTTTGCGGTCATCGCCGCCGGCGTGGTCCTCTTCGGCCTGGTCTCGCGCCGGCTCGAATCCTCGCCCTTGACCGGACCAATGCTCTTCGCCGCCTTCGGCCTGCTGATCGGCGGTGCGGCCTTGGACATCGCGGACCTGGAGTTCGGCCACGGCTTCATTCACGGGCTCGCCGAGGTCACGCTGGTCCTGGTCTTGTTCTCCGACGCGGCCCGGATCGACCTGCGCGTGGTTCGCCGCGACCACGACCTGCCGGTCCGCATGCTGCTGATCGGCATGCCCCTGATCATCGCCGCGGGGACCCTGCTGGGCCTCGCCCTGCCGCTCGGCCTCGGGCTCTGGGAGGCCGCCCTGCTGGCGGCGATCCTGGCACCGACCGACGCCGCCCTGGGCCAATCGGTGGTGGCGAGCCCGCTGGTGCCGGCACGCATCCGCCAGGCGCTCAACATCGAGAGCGGCCTCAACGACGGAATCGCCCTGCCCCTGGTCCTGCTCTTCGCCTGCTTCGCCTCTTTGGCCCACGCCGCGGAGGGCGATCGCAACTGGGTCGTCTTCGGCAGCCTGCAGGTCACGCTCGGCCCCCTGGTCGGCGCCGCGGTCGGCTGGGCGGCCGCGCGCCTGATCGACGGCGCGGTCAAGGCCGCCTGGATGGCCGAGAGCTACGAGGGCCCGGCGATCCTGGGCGTCGCGCTCTTGGCCTTCGCCGGCGCCGAGATCGTCGGCGGCAACGGCTTCATCGCCGCCTTCGTCGCCGGCATGGCCTTCGGCAACCAAGTGCGCGAGCGCTGCGGCTTCCTCTTCGAGTTCGCCGAAGCCGAGGGCCACCTCCTGACCCTGCTGACCTTTCTGATCTTCGGCGCCGCCATCTTGCCCGAGGCCATCGGTCACGCCGGCCCGATGGTCCTGCTCTACGCCGTCCTCAGCCTGACCGCGGTGCGCATGGTCCCCGTCGCGCTTTCGCTGCTCGGCGCGGGCCTGCGGGCGCCGACGGTCGGCTTCCTGGCCTGGTTCGGACCGCGCGGGCTGGCCTCGATCCTCTTCGCGCTCTTCGTCCTGGAGGAGGCGGAGACTCCGGGCGCCCAGACCATCCTGGCCACGGTCGTGGTCACGGTCGCGCTCTCGATCCTGGCGCACGGCCTGACCGCGGCGCCGGCCGCCCGCTGGTACGGGAACGCCATCCGGCGTCAGCGCGAGTGCGCTGAAGCCAAGGCGGTCAGCGAGATGCCGACGCGGGTCGGCAAGCTGTCCGGCGCGGCCGGCCGGTGAAACCCTCAATCCAGGCGAAAGAGATCGCCGACACCTCACCCAAGGAGACGTCATGCTCAATGAACTGCAGGAAAAGTGGTGCTCGGAAAGCACCTGGGATTTCTCCGACCTCAAGGCCCTGTTCCTGAACTGCACGCTGAAGAAATCGCCCGAGATCTCCCACACCGACGGCCTGATCCGGATCGCCCGGGCGATCCTGGAAAAGAACGGCGTCGCGGTGGAGGCCTTGCGGCCGGTCGACCACGACATCGCCGCCGGGGTCTACCCGGACATGACCGAGCACGGCTGGGACAAGGATGACTGGCCGGAGATCTACAAGAAGGTCGAGGCCGCCGACATCCTGGTCCTGACCACGCCGATCTGGCTGGGCGAGAAGTCCTCGGTCTGCACCCAGGTCATCGAACGGCTCTACGCCAACTCGCACATCCTCAACGACGCCGGGCAGTACGCCTATTACGGCCGGGTCGGCGGCTGCCTGGTCACCGGCAACGAGGACGGCGCCAAGCACTGCGCCATGAACGTGCTCTATTCCCTGCAGCACCTGGGCTACGTGATCCCGCCCCAGGCCGACGCCGGCTGGCTTGGCGAAGCGGGGCCGGGGCCCTCCTACCTGGACCCGGGGTCGGGCGGCCCGGAGAACGACTTCACCAACCGCAACACCACCTTCATGACCTGGAACCTCCTGCACCTGGCGCGGATGATCAAGGACGCGGGCGGCATTCCGGCCCACGGCAACCAGCGCTCCAAGTGGGAGGCCGGCTGCCGCTTCGACTATCCCAACCCGGACTATCGCTGAGCCTGCGATTCACCCGAAGAGGCAGAGCAGGCCGTAGCAGGCATCGAAGAAGCGGTCGAAGACGAGGTAGAGGGCGAGGTCGAGGAGAAGGGCGAGGGTCAGAAGGGGCAGGCAGAAGAACACCGCGAAGTAGAGCAGAGCCCAGCCGGTGAAGCGGCGGCGTGGGATCCTTTGCCTGCGAAGGGTCTGGCCCTGTTTCGCAACCGATGCCATAAGCAGAAGGTTATAGAGACCCCACCGTCCGGCTGGAAGGATCCCGCTCGACCGTGTCGCCTTCGTTTCCTCCGATCGAGATCGCCTGGGAGGCCTGCCCGCGGCCGGCGTGGGAGCGCCTGCTGCGGCGCGCCGGCAAGTCGAGCCTGGAGCAATCCTGGTCCTACGGCGAGGCGGTGGCCCGCTACGCCGGGCAGAGCGTCGCCCGGGCCGTGGTCTCGCGCGGCGGGCGGGCGCTGGCGCTGGTCCAGGTCTTCGGGCGGCGCCTCGGACCGCTCGGCCGCCTGCAGCGCATCCTGCGCGGCCCGGTCTGGCTCGACGCCGGGCTGGATGCCCGCACGCAAGGCGAGGTCCTGCGGGCGATCAAGGGCCGCTTCGGCCTGCGCCGGCGCGCGCCGCTGCTCTGGCTGCCGGAGCTGCCGGACGCGCCGGCCAGCGCGGCGCTGATGCGGGGCCTCGGCAGCCGCCGCATGGTGACCGGCTACAGCTCGCTCTGGCTCGACCTCGCGCAGAGCGAGACGGCGCTGAGGTCGGGGCTGCACGTCAAGTGGCGCAACGCCCTCAAGGCCGCGGAGCGGCAGCGGCTGAAGGTCGAGGCCGACCACGGCGGCCGCCGGCTGGACGAGTCCCTGGCGCGCTACGACCGCTTTCGGCGCGGCCGGCGCTTCGCCGGGCCCAGCGGCGCCTTCATCGCCGCCCTGGCCGAGGCCGGGCGGCGCGGCCGGGAGGTCCTGCACCTCGGCGCCGAGGCCGGCGGCGAGCTGCGGGCCGGCATCGTCCTGGTCCGCCACGGCGCGGCCGCCACCTACTACGCCGGCTGGACCAGCCCGGAGGGCCGGCGCGACAAGGCCCACAACCTTCTGCTCTGGCAAGGCCTGCTGGCGCTGAAGGCGGGCGGGACCCGCTGGCTCGACCTCGGCGGCGTGAGCCCGACCGCGCCGGGCGTGGCCCGCTTCAAGCTCGGCCTCGGCGGCGAGCTCTTCACCCTGACGGGGACCTATCTCTGACCGGGCGCGGCTGACACCTGGGTGCAGAGCTGCTAAGCAGAGGACGTGACCTACGAGGAATACAACAGCTTCTGCGCCGCCCTGCCCGCGACCAGCCACGTGGTCCAGTGGGGCGGCTCCCACGTCTGGAAGGTCGGCGGCAAGGTCTTCGCCATCGGCGGCTGGCACGAGGGCACGGAGGCCCGCTTCACCTTCAAGGTCTCCGACATCGCCTACGAGATGCTGCAGGCGCAGCCGGGCCTGCGTCCGGCGCCCTACCTCGCGTCACGCGGCATGAAGTGGATCCAGCACTACGAGAAGCCCGGGCTCTCCGACGACGACCTCAAGGCGTACCTGCGGGAATCCCACCGCATCGTCTCCCTCGGTCTCTCGAAGAAGAAGCAGAAGGAACTTGGGCTTAACCAGGTCTGACAGCTTCACCAGAAGCGACCCGAAGGACATGGCATCGCCCCTCACCCAGCTCCGGCTAAGGCTCGGCGGCTCGCCTCGCCAAGCCTCCACATCCCTCTCCCGCGGGGAGAGGGAGGGGCCCGCCGCAGAGCGGTGGGAGGGTGAGGGGAAGGCCTCGGCAAGTCTGACGGCGTTCCTACCTCGAACCCTCAAAGCAAGGCTTGCCCGGCCGGACTTCGCCGCTAGGCTGGCCCCCTGGTCAGAGAAAACGCGAGCGAAGCATGAGCGACGTCATTCTGCATCACTACCCGCAGTCGCCGGTCTCGGAGAAGGTGCGGGTCGGCCTGGGGATCAAAGGCCTGGACTGGCTCTCGGTCGAGATCCCGCGGCTGCCGCCGAAGCCGGACCTCATGCCGCTGACCGGCGGCTACCGGCGCACCCCGGTGATGCAGATCGGCGCCGAGGTCTACTGCGACAGCCAGTGCATCCTGCGCGAGCTGGAGCGCCGCTTCCCGGAGCCGAGCTTCTGCCCCGGCGGGGCCGCCGGCATGGTCTGGGGCGTCGGCCGCTGGATCGACGGCACGCTCTTCGACCAGGCGGTGAGCCTGGTCCTGGGCGCCGCCGCCGATAACCTGCCGGCGGACTTCGCCCGCGACCGCGGCCGGCTCTACCTCGGCCCCGATCACGACCTGAAGGAGATCCAGGCCGACCTGCCGCAGATCGTCGCCCAGATCCGCGGCCAGCTCGGCTGGATCGAGCAGCGCCTGGAGACCGGGCGGCGCTTCATCCTGGGCGAGCGGCCCGGCCTGCCCGACGCCCTGGCCTATCATCTGGTCTGGTTCCTGCGCGGCCGCTGGATCGAGGGCCCGGCCTTCCTGTCGCAGTTCCCGGCCCTGGAGGCCTGGGAGCAGCGGGTCGCGGCGATCGGCCATGGCCGCCCGACCGACATTTCGGGTGCCGAGGCCCTCGACATCGCCCGCGCCGCCGAACCGCAGACCCCGGAGACCGAGGATCCGCTCGACCCCCAGGGCCTGGCCCCGGGCCAGACGGTCCGGGTCCGTCCCGACGGCGACGGCGGCGATCCGGAGGTCACGGGCGTCGTCCGGCTGGTCGACCCGGAGCGCATCGCGATCCTGCGCGAGGACCCGCGCGCCGGCCGGCTCTGCGTCCACTTCCCCAGGATCGGCTACCGGGTGGTCCTGGCGTGAGACCGACGCCGCGGTTCTGCAGGACCAACGCGGTCTTCGCGGACGGACCGGCGATGGAGCTTGTCCCCGCGAAGTCACTGCAGACTAGCGTGGGGCGATCCCTGCTTCGGCCAGCCAGCCAAGCCAACGGCTTCGCTCTATATCGCTGACACCCTGGCCCTTGGCCGCATAGGCCAGTCGAAACCGGTTAGACCTGCCCTCGAAGATGCGCGCGATCTCGTAGTAGGGCGTTTCGGCGAGCTTCGCCAAGGCGTGCTTGCCTTGGCTCCGGTAGCGCGCCGACAGCGCCGGGCAGGGCGTGAACCATGCCTCATACAGGATGTCGCCCTCCGCCTTCCTGATGACCACCCAGCGAGTCCGCTCCGGGCAAAGGTCCTCTTCCGCTCGCTGCTGCTTCGCGACGTACTCGGCGACCGTGCCCTCGGCCTCTTGGACGAACTCGAGCCTCCAATCCTCGGTCGTGATCAACTCGCGCCAGTCGTGGATCGTGTCTCCCCGCTTGATCCATTCGACGATGCGATAGTCTCCCGGCACCTCGGCCTTATTGCCGACGACGTAGTCGGATCCCGGCGCGCCCCAACCCGGCGGCACCGGGTATTGAAGGACGTCCGCGCCCGCCGTCGCGTCCTGGCACCCGGAGGTCGTGACGGCGAACAAAGCAACCACGAAAACATGGCGAAGTTCGAGCATAGGGGTCTCCCACGTTACCCGGCTGAAAACGGCTGGAGTCTCGAAGGGGGCGAAGCGGCCGGAGCCTCCGGGCGCCTGGCAAGCCACACCGAGCCCGCGATCACTTTGCCTCCAAGCAAGTCCAAGCGGGTCAGTTACGCCAGGTTTGTTTCAGGACCACGTCGCTCGGGCCGGAATGCGGTTTCAATTGTTTCCGTTGCGCGCTCCTCCAAAACCGAGCCGCTCAGGCGCGCTTCCACCGCGCCTCCGCATCCGTCTCGGAATGGCGACGGTCCAGCGAGCGCGAGCTGCCGTCCGCCTGGACGACGCGGCAGTGCCGGCGGCGCAGGCCGGACGGCTCGGCGACGCCGCAGGAATGGGCGATGACCCCGACCTCGTGCATCACGTTGCGCGCGTAGTTGGCGACCCTTTGCGCCTTGTCGGCCGGGTTCAGCCCCTTCTGCAGGTGCGGGTCGTGGGTGGTCACGCCGGTCGGGCAGGTGTTCCTGTTGCACTGCAGGGCCTGGATGCAGCCCAGGGCGAACATGAAGCCCCGCGCCGAGGCGACGAAGTCGGCGCCGACGCAGAGCGCCCAGGCGACCTGGCCCGGGTTGATCAGCTTGCCCGAGGCGACGACCTTGACCCGCGGCCGCAGGCCGTGGGCGTCCAGGGTGTCGACGACCAGCGGCAGGCTTTCCTGGACCGGCAGGCCGACGAAGTCGATCAGGCTGGCCGGCGCGGCGCCGGTGCCGCCGTCGGCGCTGTCCACGGTGATGAAGTCCGGCGCCGCGGCCGCGCCGCGGGCGACGATCGCGCGGCAGAAGTCCTCGATCCAGGCCTCGTCGCCGATCACGGTCTTGATCCCGGTCGGCTTGCCCGTCACCCGGCGCACCCGGGCGACGAGGTCGAGCAGGCCGCCGAGGTCCTCGGTATCGAGGTGGCGGTTCGGGCTGATCGAGTCCCGGCCTGCAGGAATGCCCCGGATCGCGGCGATCTCCGGCGTCACCTTGGCGCCGGGCAGGATGCCGCCCTTGCCCGGCTTGGCGCCCTGGCTGAGCTTGATCTCGAACATCCGGACCCGGTCCTCGGCCGCGATCCGGGCCAGCCGCTCCTCGTCGAGCACGCCGGCCTCCCCGCAGACGCCGTACTTGGCGGTGCCGATCTGGAACACGATGTCGGCGCCGCCCTCCAGGTGCCATTCGGTCAGGCCGCCCTCGCCGGTGTTCAGCCAGCAGCCGGCCGCGGCCGCGCCTTTAGAGAGGGCGCGCACCGCCGGCTTGGAGATGGCGCCGAAGCTCATCGCCGAGACGTTGAAGAAGCTCGCCGTGGTGTAGGGCTGCGGGCAGTCCGGGCCGAGGGTGATCGGCTGCGCCGGCACCGAGTCCCGGTCGAGGGTCGGGAAGGCGCTGTTGACGAAGAGCACGGTGCCCGCCGGACGCAGGTCCCGGGTCGAGCCGAAGGGCACCGTGGTGTCGAGGTCCTTTGCCGCCCGGTAGACCCAGCTGCGCTGTTCACGGTTGAAGGGCAGCTCCTCCCGGTCCATGGCGAAGAAGTACTGCCGGAAGAAGGTGCCCAGGTGCTCGAAGAGATAGCGCAGGCGGCCGATCACCGGGTAGTTGCGGCGGATCGCGTGGCGGGTCTGGGTGACGTCGACCACATAGAGCGCAGCAAGCGTCAGGACCAGGACCCCGACCGCGAGGACGAAGAGCCCGGTCAGGACCAGCAGGGCGTCGGTCAGGAAGACGGTCAGGGCGCCCAGGTCCATGCCAGCGGTCCCGCCGTCAGCCGGCGCAGTCGACGCAGCGCATGGTCGCCGGATCGATCTCCAGCCGCTTGGCCGGGATGTCCTCGCCGCAGTCGCTGCAGTAGCCGAAGTCGTCGCTCTCGAGGCGCTTGAGCGCGGCCTCGATGGCTTGGAGCCGGCCGCGGCGGCGTCCCTCCACCGCCTGGGCCATGGCCTGGACCTGCAGGGCGTCCATGCGCGACAGCCGGCCGACGCTCTGCTGGTCCAGCTCGACCGGGCGGCGTTCCTCGGCCGCCCCGGCGCTGAGCTGCAGCAGCTCGTCCCGCTCCGCCTCGAGCCGCTGCCGGATCGCGTCGAGATCGAGGTCCTGGCGGTCGCTCACGTCGGGCCCTCCGCTCGTGGTTTCGCCTGAAGGAGTATAGACCGGCCCCGGGGCGGCGTCAGGCCTGCCCGGCGCCGGCAGGCTCCTGCTCAACGCAGATCCGCTCGCTGTCCGTGTCGGACAGCGGCACATCGAGCAGGCCGCAGCGGTGCGGCGACCCGCCCTTGGCGCGTTTCCGGAAGAAACGGCAGGACCGGCAGACGCCGAAGGGCCGGCCGCCGCGTCGGCGCAGGGCCTCCACAAGCAGCTTCTCCAAGGCGCCCGAAAGGGCCCGCCGCTCAGCCGCGCTCAGCCGTGCGGCTGCGGTCAAGACCACCTCGACGGGATCGCGCGCGAGCAGATCCCGCCCGGCGCGGGTCACCTCGATCGTCACATTGCGCCGGTCACCCGGGTCGGCCCGCTTGCGGATCAGACCCTTGCGGTCCAGCGCGTTCAGGGTCTGCGACACCGTGCCCTTGGTCACGCCGAGATAGGCGGTCACCGCCGAAGGGCTGCGGGAGAAGCGGTTGGCCCGGGCCAGGTAGCGCAGCGCTTCCCACTGGGTCGGCTTCACGCCGCCGGCGTGGGCCTCGTTCTGCAGGATGCGCGACAGGCGTTCCAGCAGCACCGGGATATCGTGCTTGGCCGTCATCACAAAATGGTATCGAGTAAAAACTTTCCTTGCAAGCCCGGCGCCACTGGGCTATATCTCCAATAGTATCGACTCGCTACTATTGGAGAGGATCATGAAACGTCTCGCCCTGTCTGTCCTGCTGGCGGGCATCGTCGTGGAAGGCGCCGGGGCCCACGACATCAAGAGCCACACGGCGGCCGACACGAGCCCCGCCTTCGACATCACCCTGGCGTCGGCCACGACCGACGGCCGCCTCACGACCTTCATGATGGAGGTCGCCGGCGCGGCCGGCAGCGTGAAGCCGGTGCCGATCGGCAAGCTCAAGGGGGCCAAGGTCGAGTCCTACGTCTGGCCGACCGGCCTCGACCCCGCCCGGGTCGGCTTCGATCCCGGCTCTGGCATCCTGGCGCTCGCCATCACCGCGCATCCGGACTTCGACGACACCCCGCTGTACGACGAGAACCGGGACGGCGACCCGGCCAACGACGGCGCCGACTGGCATTCCCATTGGGTGGTCCTGGTCGAGGACGAGGCCTGCGGCGCCGGACTCAAGGTCCGTGACGTCTCGCCCGGCGTCGACCTGCTGCCCGCGACCGCGCCGATGCTGCCGATCGCCCTGGACAGCCCGGGCATGAGCCCGATCCTGCACGGCGGCACGGCGAAGATCACCGTGCCGCTCGACGAGACCGAGATGCTGGCCTTCGACGCGGTCACCGCCGAGCTTCAGGTCAACGTCGAGGGCGAGGTGCCGCTGCTCTGCGTCACCGGGGTCCACGACGTCGCCTCCGGCGACCTCTCGCTGCCCGGCCGCGTCATGCTCCGGGAATGATCCGCCGTCCGTGCAGAGTATCCCTTGCACACTTCGGTGTTTCACCCCCACCCCAACCCTCCCCCATCAAGGGGGAGGGAGAGCATTTCTGCAGCCGCGACTCTTAAGCCCTCCCCCTTGATGGGGGAGGGTTGGGTGGGGGTGAGATCACAGTCTCCGACTCTGATAACTACTCAGCGCGGGCCAGGGTGCGGAGGCGGCCGGGTTCCAAAAGCGCGATCCGGCCGCGCGCGAGGCTCACCCAGCCGCGGCGTTCGAGCTCCTTGAGCTGGCGGCCGACGACCTCCCGCGCGGTGCCGAGCTCGGCGGCGAGGTCCTGGTGAGTCGCCACCACGGCGCCGTCGGCCCCCGCGAGATCCAGAAGGCGCTGCGCCAGGCGCTTGTCGAGACGTTCGAAGGCGACCTCCTCGACCACGTGCATCAGGTCCGAGATGCGCTGGGCGTAGTCGGCGAAGACCAGGCGGCGGAAACCGGGCGATTGGGCGACCGCGTCCTCGAAGGCCGCCTTGGGGATCCCGACCGCGGTCACCTCGGTCTCGGTGATGCCCTCGGCGGCATAGGCTTCGTCCGACAGCAGGCAGGCGGTGGTCATGATGCAGGTCTCGCCGCCGGTGACCCGGTAGAGCACGATCTCGCGCCCGCTGGTCGGGGAGACCTGCTGCACCCGCACCGTGCCCTCGAGCACCAGCAGGAAGCTCTGCGCCGCGACGCCGGGCGCGAAGACCGTCGCCCCGGCCGGCAGGGAGACCTCGCCGGCCCGTTCGGTCAGCAGTCTCTGGTCCTCCGCCGGCAGCGCGGCGAGTTGCGGGAAGCGGTCGATCCAGGTCTCGGTCATGCGCGCCCTCATGCAGCCGCGCGATCCGCGATCACGAGAATGTGACTAAGTCACATACCGCAGCGGCGCGCAAGCCTAGGCTCCGCAGGATGCCAGGCGCGGCGAGGCCGCCGCGACCCTGGCGACGCCATGAGCCGGCCAAGACCGGCGGCCGCGGGCCGGAAGCGGCCCCGGCGGGAAGACATCTGCATTCTCGGGAGCCCGCAGCATGAACCCAAAGGTAAAGACCTTCTTCGACGAGGCGACCTTCACCGCCACCCACGTGGTCTGGGACCCCAAGACCCGACGCGCGGCGATCGTCGACTCGGTCAAGGACTACGATCCAAGTTCCGGCCGCAGCTCGACGGTCTCGGCCGACGCGATGATCTCCTTCGTGCAGGACCACGACCTCCAGGTCGACTGTATCCTCGAGACCCACGTCCACGCCGACCACCTGACCGCCGCGCCCTACCTCAAGGAGAAGCTGGGCGGCCGGATCGGCATCGGGGCGCGGATCGACGTGGTCCAGGGCGTCTTCAAGAAGGTCTTCAACGCCGAAGACGACTTCCGCACCGACGGACGCCAGTTCGACCACCTCTTCGAGGACGGCGAGACCTTCGCCATCGGCGAGCTGGAAGCGACGGTGATTCACACCCCCGGGCACACGCCGGCCTGCGTCACCTATGTCGTGGGCGACGCGGCCTTCGTCGGCGACACCCTCTTCATGCCGGACTTCGGCACCGCCCGCTGCGACTTCCCGGGCGGCGACGCGCGCCAGCTCTACAAGTCGATCCGCAAGATCCTCTCGCTGCCGCCCGAGACCCGGCTGTTCCTCTGCCACGACTACGCGCCCAACGGCCGCGGCTACCAGTGGGAGACCAGCGTCGCCGCCGAGCGGGCCGAGAACATCCACGTGCGCAACGGCGTCTCCGAGGACGCCTTCGTGCAGATGCGCAGCGCCCGCGACGAGCAGCTGGGCATGCCGGTCCTGATCCTGCCCTCGGTGCAGGTGAACATGCGCGCCGGCGAGCTGCCGCCGGCCGAGGACAACGGCACCCACTACCTGAAGATCCCGGTCGACGCGCTCTGACGCGACGGCCGAAGGGGAGAGGCAAATCATGGACATCCACAAGCTCGACAGCGACATCAGCGTCGCGGCGCAGGTCTCGGTGGCCGGGATCCCGGCGCTCGCCGAGGCCGGCTTCAAGACCATTATCTGCAACCGGCCGGACGGCGAAGGCAACGACCAGCCGCTGTTCCACGAGATCGAGGAGGCGGCGCAGGAGGCCGGAATCGAGGCGCACTACCTGCCGGTCGAAAGCGGCAAGGTGACGGAGGAGGACGCCGCCGGATTCGGCAAGATCCTGGACGCCGCGCCCAAGCCAGTGCTGGCCTTCTGCCGCAGCGGCACCCGCTCGGTCACCCTCTGGTCGATGAGCCGCGCCGGCAAGATGGCGCTGCCGGAGATCCTCGCCAAGGCCAAGGACGCGGGCTACGACATGCATGGCGTGGTCCGCCGCATCGCCAACAAGGGCCGCACGCCGTCAGAGGCGGTCGACGGCAAGTTCGACGTGGTCATCGTCGGGGCCGGCGCCGCCGGGATCTCGGTCGCCTCCTCCCTGCTGGCGCGGGAGCCGGAGCTGGAGATCGCGGTGATCGACCCGGCCGACATCCATTACTACCAGCCGGGCTGGACCCTGGTCGGCGGCGGCGTCTTCGGCGCTGACCAGACGGTGCGCACCCTGTCCTCGGTCCTGCCGCCCAAGGTGCACTGGATCAAGGCCGCGGTCGCCGCCTTCGAGCCGGAGCGCAACGCCGTGCTGCTGGAGGGCTGCCGGCTGATCGAGTACGGCCGGCTGGTGGTCTGCCCGGGCCTGAAGCTGGACTGGCATAAGGTCGAGGGCCTGGTCGACACGCTGGGCAAGAATGGGGTGACCTCCAACTACCGCTTCGACCTGGCGCCCTACACCTGGGCGCTGGTCAAGGGCCTGCGCCAGGGCACGGCGCTCTTCACCCAGCCGCCGATGCCGATCAAGTGTGCCGGGGCGCCGCAGAAGGCCATGTACCTCTCGGCCGACCACTGGCGGCGCACCGGGGTGCTGAAGGACATCGACGTCTCCTTCTACAACGCCGGCGGCGTGCTCTTCGGGGTGAAGGACTACGTGCCGGCCCTGATGGACTACGTCGAGAAGTACGACGCGGTCCTGATGTTCAACAGCAACCTGGTGGCCATCGACGGGCCGGCGAAGACCGCCTACTTCGAGAAGACCGACGCCGAGGGCAAAAAGGAGACGGTCAGCCGCAGCTTCGACATGATCCACGTCTGCCCGCCGCAGTGCGCGCCGGACTTCATCCGAGTCAGCCCGCTGGCCGATAAGGCCGGCTGGGTCGACGTCGACCAGAACACCCTGCGCCACAAGACCTACGAGAACATCTGGAGCCTGGGCGACGTGATGAACGCGCCCAACGCCAAGACCGCGGCGGCAGCGCGCAAGCAGGCCCCCGTGGTGGCGCAGAACCTGCTGGCCGACCTGGGCAGGGCCGCGGGCGTGGCCCACTACGACGGCTACGGCTCCTGTCCGTTGACCGTGGAGCGCGGCAAGATCGTCCTGGCCGAGTTCGGCTACGGCGGCAAGCTGCTGCCGAGCTTCCCGCCCTGGCTGATCGACGGCCGCAAGCCGAGCCGCCTGGCCTGGCTGCTGAAGGAGAAGATCCTGCCGCCGGTCTACTGGAAGGCCATGCTCAAGGGCCACGAATGGCTGGCCAAGCCCAACCTGGTGCGGCCCGAGGTCGTCAACTGACGGCGGGCCTAGCGGCGGAGAAATCCCAATGATCGAACGGCTGTTGCCCTGCGTGGGCTGGCTGCGCCGCTACGACGGGGCGGCGCTGCGGGGCGACGGCCTGGCGGCGGTGATCGTCACCATCATGCTGATCCCGCAGAGCCTGGCCTACGCCCTGCTCGCCGGGCTGCCGCCGCAGGTCGGGCTCTACGCCTCGATGCTGCCGCTGCTCGGCTACGCGCTCTTCGGGTCGTCCAACGCCCTGGCGGTGGGCCCGGTGGCGGTGGTCTCCTTGATGACCGCGGCGGCGGTGGGCGAGATCGCCGCCAGCGGCACGCCGGAATACCTCGGCGCGGCGCTGGCACTGGCGCTGCTGTCGGGAGTCTTTCTGATAGCGCTGGGGCTCCTGCGGCTCGGCTTCCTGGCCAGCCTGCTCAGCCATCCGGTGATCTCCGGCTTCATCACCGCCTCCGGCCTGCTGATCGCGGCCAGCCAGCTCAAGCACATCCTGGGCATCGACGCCGGCGGCCACACGCTGCTCGAGCTCGGCCGCTCCCTCGCCGGCGGGCTCGGCGAGGCCAACCTGCCGACCCTGGCGATCGGCGCGGCGGCGACGGCCTTCCTGTTCTGGGTCCGCAGCCGGCTGAAGCCTCTGGCGCAACGCCTCGGCCTCGGCCCGCGGCTGGCCGATTTCCTGGCCAAGGCGGGCCCGGTCGCGGCGGTCCTGGCGACCATCCTGCTGGTCCGGCTCTTCGCCCTCGAGGCCGAGGGCGTGAAGGTGGTCGGCGAGATCCCCCAGGGCCTACCGCCAGTGACCCTGCCGCCCTTCGACCTCGAGCTGTGGCGGAGCCTGCTCCCCTCGGCGGTCCTGATCTCGGTGGTCGGCTTCGTCGAATCGGTCTCGGTCGCCCAGACCCTGGCCGCCAAGCGGCGCGAGCGGATCCAGCCGGACCGCGAGCTCCTGGGCCTCGGCGCCGCCAACATCGCGGCCGCGGTCGGCGGCGGCTATCCGGTCACCGGCGGCTTCGCCCGCTCGGTGGTGAACTTCGACGCCGGCGCCCGGACGCCCCTGGCCGGCGTGCTGACTGCGGTCGGCATTGGCCTGACTGCGCTGCTGCTGACGCCCCTTTTCCACCAGCTGCCCAAGGCGACCCTGGCGGCCACCATCGTGGTCGCGGTGCTGTCCCTGGTCGACCTCGGCGCCCTCAAGCGGACCTGGATCTACTCCAAGGCCGACTTCGCGGCCATGGCCGCGACCATCGTCACGGTCCTGACCGCCGGGATCGAGGCCGGCATCCTGGCCGGGGTCGGACTCTCCCTCGTCCTCTTCCTGGTCCGCTCCGCCCGGCCGCACATGGCCGTGGTCGGCCAGGTGCCGGGCACCCACCACTTCCGCAACGTGCTGCGCCACGAGGTGGTGACCAGCCCCCAGGTCCTGAGCGTGCGGGTCGACGAGAGCCTCTACTTCGCCAACGCCCGCTGGCTGGAGGACCGGCTCTACGACATGGCGGTCGCCGAGCCGGCGCTGCGCCACGTTGTGCTGATCTGCAGCGCGGTCAACGAGATCGACGCCAGCGCCCTGGAGAGCCTGGAGACCCTGGCCGAGCGCCTGGGCACCGCCGGCATCAACTTCCACCTCTCCGAGGTCAAGGGCCCGGTCATGGACCGGCTGAAGCGCAGCGACTTCCTCGCCCACCTGAGCGGCCGGGTCTTCCTCAGCCAGCACGACGCCCTGGCCGCCCTCGACCCGGAGACCACCCGCAGCGCCGAAGCGGCCCTGCGCCCGGAACGCTCCGGCGCCGCGCTGGCCGTCTAGGCCGTTCTCTCGCGGACCGGGGATCGCCTCCTCACCCTGACCTCTCCCCCGCAGGAGGAGGAGAGGCTTCCGACGGCCCGCCAAGCCCTGGCCCGTCTCGGAGCCGGCAAAAATGCACGGCGTTTTAGCCGACATGGCCCCGGAGCTGCAAAATCCCAAACAATACAATAAGTAGTGCGGGCGCAAATTTCCCGCAATTTGTAGATAAATACTTCAATTTACAGTCGGTTAGCTAGTACTTTTAGCTAGTTCGAAATATATTGAAGGTTATATTTCGAAAAGCGTGGCATTCATTTATTGGGAAACCTTGGCTATGTCGCTTGGCAGAACCCGCGAAAAGCCGATTTCCAAGTTCCTGCGTCAGGAGCGCGGCAGCGCGATGGGCTTGGTCGCCGTCTCCCTGCTCACTCTGGCGGCCGCCTCGGGCCTGGCCCTGGACGCGGGCCGCGCCTACCTGATCAAGGCCAAGCTGAGCCAGGCCGTCGACGCCGCGGCCCTGGCCGGCGGCCGGGCGCTGTCGGAGGGTTCGTCGGAGGCCGCGAAGGTGCAGATCGAGAAGTACTTCCAGGCCAACTTCCCCGACGGCTACCTCGGCGTCAGCCTGTCGCAGGCCAAGATCGACCTGGCCCAGAGCGGCAACGAGATGAGCTTCAGCGCCGCCGTGAACGTCCCGACAACCCTGCTGTCCGCCTTCAACATCCCCGGCTACGAGGTCTCGGCCAGCGCGACCGTCAGCAAGACCCTGCGCTCTCTCGAGATCGCCATGGTGATAGACAACTCCAAGGCCATGGGCGGAAACCGCATGAAGCAGGTGAGGAAAGAGACGCGGGAGTTCCTCGACACCCTCTTCAAGGGCAAGGATTCGAGCAAGGACTTCAACGTCGCCGTGGTGCCCTTCACCGCGCGGGCCAACGTCAAAGGCCAGGCCCTGGTCCACCCGGATTCGCCACCGGATGGAAACCTCATCTGCATGGACATCCGACCGGGGATCCACGCCGTGGGTGAGGCCAACCCGACCGAAGAGCCCTTCGACCACTACTCCGGCGTCTATTCGAAGAAGAAGAACCCCCTGGGCTACGAGGCCAGGATCTGTCCGCAGGCCAACGTCCTGCCGCTCAGCCGAAACCGGGCCGACATCGACAACGCCCTGGACGGCATGAAGGGCAAGGGCTGCCGACGCTTCGATCTGGGCGCGGCCTGGGGCTGGCGCGCCCTCTCGCCGAGCTGGCAGAATCACTGGCAGGGCGCCAGCGCGACCCCGCCCGCGGACTACGACCAGTCAGGCGTGACCAAGGCCATGGTCCTGCTGACCCACGGCAAGAACACCGACAAGAAGTGCAGCGGCGATCCCGAGGAGGTCGAGGAGACCGAGAAGATGTTCCTCCATCTCTGCGACGAGATGAAGCGGGAGGGTGTCCTGATCTACACCATCGCCGTCGACGTCCCGGAGACGATCAGCGGCGACGAGGACGTGGACGTGAAGCCCAACAAGTCCAAGAGCGAGCTGTCCCGGGACATCTTCGAGGACTGTGCTTCGGGTTCGTCGCGGGCCTTCTTCCCGGGCAAGATGAAAGAGGTCGCCGAGGCCCTGAGTGTCATCGCCGGCGACCTCTCGGTGGTGCGCCTGACCAGGTAACGGCCCTTCGCTCGGACCTCGCCTTCGAGCCTCTAAGCGTTTGGCCTGGCGCCGCCCGCGGCGCATAATCCGGCGACAGTCTCAATCGTTCCGGATCGCAGAGCCATGCCCGCCAGCGTCGAGACCGCGGAGCCCCGGACGCTCCGCCTACATGCCGAGGACAACATCGCCGTCGCCATCGACCCGCTCGCCGCGGGCCTGGAGGTCGCCGGCATCACCACCCGGGCGCCGATCCCGCGCGGCCACAAGGTCGCGACCCGGGAGATCGCCGAGGGCGCGGCGATCCGCAAGTTCGGCCAGATCATCGGCTTCGCCACCCGGGCTGTCGCGCCCGGCGAGCACGTCCACGAGCACAACTGCGCCATGAAGGACTTCGCCCGCGACTACCGCTTCGCCGAGGCGGCCCGGCCTGAGGACCTGCTGCCCGAGGCCGAGCGCGCGACCTTCCAGGGCTACCGCCGGGACAGCGGCCGGGTCGGCACCCGCAACTACATCGGCATCCTGACCTCGGTCAACTGCTCGGCCTCGGTCGCCCGCTTCATCGCCCAGGCGGCCGAGCGCGAGGGCCTGCTGGCCGACTATCCCAACGTCGACGGGGTGGTCGCCCTGGTCCACGGCACGGGCTGCGGCATGGCCATGTTGGGCGAGGGCTACGATCTCTTCAAGCGGCTCCAGTGGGGCTACGCCGGGCATCCCAACCTGGCCGGCGTGCTGCTGGTCGGCCTGGGCTGCGAGGTCTTCCAGATCCCGCGCTTTATGGAGGCCTACGGCCTGAGCGAGGGCGAGAGCTTCCGGACCATGACCATCCAGGGCGAGGGCGGCACCCGGCGGACCATCGACCAGGGCCTGGCGGTCCTGCGCGAGATGCTGCCCCGAGCCGACGCGGCGCGGCGCGAGACCTGCCCGGCCGGCGCGCTGACGCTGGCGCTGCAGTGCGGCGGCTCCGACGGCTATTCCGGCATCACCGCCAACCCGGCCCTGGGCGCCGCGGCCGACCTCCTGGTGCGCAACGGCGGCACCGCGATCCTCTCGGAGACGCCGGAGATCTACGGCGCCGAGCACCTGCTGACCCGGCGCGCCGAGAGCCGCGAGGTCGGCGAGAAGCTGATCGCACGGATCAAGTGGTGGGAGGACTATACCGCGCGCAACGGCGGCGAGATGAACAACAACCCCTCGCCCGGCAACAAGGCCGGCGGTCTGACCACCATCCTTGAAAAGTCCCTGGGGGCGGCGGCCAAGGGCGGCACCACGACCCTGCGCGGGGTCTACCTCTACGGCGAGCGGATCGACCGCCGCGGCTTCGTGTTCATGGACTCGCCGGGCTACGACCCCTGCTCGGTCACCGGGCAGGTGGCGGCCGGCGCCAACGTGGTCTGCTTCACCACCGGCCGCGGCTCGGCCTTCGGCTACAAGCCGGCGCCCTCGATCAAGCTGGCGACCAACGCCCAGGTCTATGCCCGCATGACCGAGGACATGGACATCAACTGCGGCGACGTCCTGGAGGGCGTCTCGATCGAGGACAAGGGCCGGGAGATCTTCGAGACCGTGCTCGCGGTCGCCTCCGGCCGGCCCAGCAAGTCCGAGGCCTTGGGCTACGGCGACAACGAGTTCGTCCCCTGGCAGCTCGGCGCCACGATGTAGCGGGCGCGGGGGCCCAATCCCATCGCGTGTTCTCCCCTTTCATCACAGGACTTGATCCGGTGATCCATGGATGCCCGGGTCAAGCCCATGGCTGTCCGGTTTAAATCGGAGACGGTCAAGTAAGATTTCTCCTCCCCCTTGATGGGGGAGGATAAAGGAGGGGGTGGCGGCCGTCAGGCCGCAGAAATCGGCTCTCAAGGTCTGGGTCCGAGCCGGGATCACCCCCACCCCGGCCCTCCCCCATCAAGGGGGAGGGAGTCCAAATCCGATCTCGCAGCCGGAGGCCCGATTTGCCTCAGCGCCGGCAAACCCAAGTCAAGCAAAGCATCCTCCGCAGTCCTCCCGCGCCAAACCGGACAGCCCCGGGTCAAGCCCGGGCATGACAGAGGAGAATGAAGTGGCCGCTGCCGCAGCCCCACCTCATTCCAGCATCAGGGCCGGCAGCCAGAGGGTGATCTGGGGGAAGGCGATGACGACGGCCAGGCCGATCAGCTGGAGGATCACAAAGGGGATAATGCCCTTGTAGATGTCCTGCATGCGGACCTCGGGCGGGGCCACGCCCTTCATGTAGAAGAGCGCGAATCCGAAGGGTGGAGTCAGGAATGACGTCTGCAGGTTGATCGCCACCAGGATCGCGAACCAGTAGATCGCCTGCTGCTGCACCGCCGCGAAGGGCGCGCCCTCCATGCCGAGGTGGACCGCGAAGTCGGGCGCGATCTCCTTAATCACAGGCGCGAAGACCGGCAAGATGATCAGGGTGATCTCGATCCAGTCGAAGAAGAAGCCGAGCAGGAAGACCACGAACATCAGCAGGAAGAGCAGCGCCCAGGAGTGCAGGTCGAGCCACTCGATGAACTCGATGATCAGGTCCTCGCCGTAGAGCGCACGGAAGATGTAGGAGAAGGTGGTCGCGCCGACGAAGATGAAGAAGATCATGCCGGTGGTCAGCGCGGTGCGGTGCACGACGTCGGTCAGCACCTTCCGGTTCAGGGTCCGGTTGAAGAGCGCCAGGACGATCGAGCCGAAGGCGCCGACGCCCGCGGCCTCGGTCGGGGTCGCCCAGCCGGCGAAGATCGAGCCCAAGACCAGCACGACCAGGAAGATCGGCGGGATGAAGCCCTTGAGGATCGCGCCGAAGAGCGAATCGCCCTCGCGGTGGCCGACGATCATCGAGGCGGCGAAGATGCCGAAGAAGGCGATCAGGCCCCAGTTGGCGGCCCCGCTCAGTTCGGTCAGGTCGAGGCCCCAGGCCGCGGCGATCAGGGCCACGACGATGCCGACGTAGACGTTCATCCGGGTGCGGTTGGTCGGCTTGAGCTGGATCGCGTCGTCTGGCAGCGGGGGCGCCCAGTCCGGCTTGGCCATGCTGATGCTCAGGATGTAGAGCATGTAGAGGCCGGACAGCACGAGGCCGGGCAGGATCGCGCCGACGAAGAGGTTGCCGACCGAGACGGCCAGCAGGTTGGCCATCAGGACCAGCATGATCGAGGGCGGAATCAGGATGCCCAGGGTCGCCGAGGCGGCCAGAGTGCCGGTCGCCAGTGGCGTCTGGTAGCGCTGCTGCAGCATGGTCGGCAGCGCCAGCAGGGTCATCATGACCACCGAGGCGCCGATGATGCCGGTGGTCGCAGCCATGATCGTGCCCATGACCGTGACCGCCATGGCCAGTCCGCCGGGGATCCGCTTCAGCATGACCTGCAGGATGTGCAGCAGGTCGGCGGCGACCCGGCTGCGTTCCAGCATGGTGCCCATGAAGATGAAACAGGGGATCGCGACCAGGACCGGGTTCTGCACCGCGCCGGAGGAGCCGTCGCCGCCCCAGATCCGCGGCAGGATGATGAAGAACTCGTTGAAGTCGATGATGTCGAGGGCGATGCCCAGGAAACCGAAGATCAGCGCCACGCCGCCGATCGCGTAGGCCACCGGCAGGCCGGTGAAGAGGGTCAGCGCCAGCGCCAGGAACATGTAGGCGCCGAGGTAGTCGTAGAAGTGGTCGTAGAGCACCTCCCACACGGCTCAGTGCTCCCCTTTGTGGGCGCTTTCCGCCTCTTTGACGACGATCCGGGCTTCCTCTTCCAGCTGTTCCTCCTCCTCGTGGGCGAAGATGTGCAGGTCGGCCTCGACCCGGGTCCGCGCCGCGGGCGTGCCGAAGAGGAAGACGCCGAGCCGGATGAAGGTCGCGACCACGGCGCTGAGCGCCAGCATGAAGCCGACGACGGTGAAGGACTTGACGATGTAGCGGTGGGTGATCCCGGTCAGCGATTCCGAGCCCTCGCCCTGCTCGATGGAGATCTTGACGAAGATGATGGCAAAGTAGGTGACCAGGATCAGGTAGGGCATCGCCATGACCAGCAGGCCCCAGAACTCGACCCAGGCCTGGCCGCGGCGCGACAGCTTCTCGCGGAAGATGTCGACGCGGACGTGGCCGTTCATCAGGTAGGTGAAGCCGAAGGACATCAGCAGCAGGACGCCGTGCAGATGCCACTCCATGTCCTGCAGCTTGATCGGCTCGATCAGCCAGTACCAGGTGAGCTCCGACAGGCCGATCCGGAAGTAGTCGATCTTGCGCGTGATCACGTCGAACATGATGATCGCGATCAGCGGCAAGATCAGCCAGGCCGCCAGCTTGCCGAGCGAGCGCGGGACCCTGTCGAGAACGTCGGCGACCTTCAGCAAAGACATCATGACGGCGGCGGCTCCCCCTCCTGGTCAGTCGGCCGGCAAAGGCGGCGGGTGGATGGGCCTTCGCCGCGCCTTCGGTCGAGGCGGACCGGACGCGATCACCACCAAGCGCTCCTGCGGGCGTGGCCGGCGGGCGTGGGCCGGCCGCCGGGCGGCGGCCGGCCTCAAGATCCTGCCCTACTTCAGATAGCCGAAGTCACGCCAGATCTTGTAGTCGGCGCGGAACTTGGTGATCGAGTCCCAGACCTTCTTGGAATCCGGGTTGCTCTTGACCTCTTCCGCGATGACCTCGTCCCAGGCGCCCTTGAGCTTGGTCAGGACCTCGTCGGGCCAGTAATGGTTGGTGACGCCGTCCTTGACGTTGTCCTGCATGGCCTTGAACTGGGCGAACTCGCCGTCGGAGATCATCTCCATGACCTGCGCCTTGCAGGCGGTCTCCATCATCGCCTTGTGCTCGTCCTCCAGCTCGTCCCACTTGGCCTGGTTGACCAGGATCTCGTTGGCCGTGGACTGCTGGTGCCAGCCGGGGAAGTAGTTGTGCTTGGCGATCTGGTAGAAGCCGTAGGAGCGGTCTATCGCCGGCATGGAGAACTCGGTCGCGTCGATGGTGCCGAGCTCGAGCGCCGGGTAGATGTCGCCGCCGGCCAGCTGCTGGGTCGAGACGCCGAACTTCTGCATGACCTTGGCGCCCAGGCCGAAGAAGCGCATCTTCAGGCCCTTGAGCTGGTCCAGGCTGGTGATCTCGCTGCGGAACCAGCCCGAGGTCTCCGGCGGGATCATGCCGCAGAGCAGGTACTTGATGTTGTCGCGGGCGTACATCTCGGTCGCGAGCTCGATGCCGCCGCCGTAGACGAACCAGGCGAGGAACTCGGGCGCGGCCGGGCCGAAGGGCCAGGTCGAGAAGAAGTTGTAGGCCGAGTTCTTGCCCTGGTTGGCGCCGGGGGTGCCGAAGGCGGCGTCGATCGCGCCCTGGCCGACCGGATCGTAGTAGGCGTAGCCGCCGACCAGCGCGCCGGGCTCGAAGACCTTGATGTCGAAATCGCCGCCCGACATGGCCTTGACCGCATCGGCGACGCGATGCGGCGGCGGGCCGATCACGGCGACGTTCTTGCCGAAGGCAGCGTGCATCTTCCAGCGGACCTTCTTGGCGTCCGCCGTGGTCGAGAAGACAACCGCGGTGCTGACCGCCAGCGCCAACACGCCGAGCGTCCTCAGGATTCCTGGCTTCATTCTAACCTCCCTGTTCATGCGCTGCGGGGTCCTTCGCTCGAACCCTCGAATTCTTTGCGATCCCCGGCCCTGCGGGCCGAGGCGAAATGCATCGCGACACCGCCCCGAGCGCGGCGCCGGGATCTCCAGTGGCCGCTAGCTTGTGTTGGACCCGTTTTCAGGTCAAGGCGAATCAGGCCGTTAACCCAAAGCTGCCCAGAAAAGGGGCAGTGGTCCAGGGCCGCGAGCGGCGGCGGAGCAGCGCCCGGCGCCCGATGGTTGTGACCCGGACCGCGCGGCTGGGACCTGGCCGGAAGGCCCTGGCCGCGCACATCCTTTTCGTCCCGGCGAAAGGCCTGCAACGGCGCCGGCGAGTGCGTCGAAACCGGCCGAAGCCCGGGTTTCAAGCGGCGCGGTGAGCCTCCAGGAAGTCCCGGTCGACCTCGATTCCCAAGCCGGGACCCTGCGGCGGCGCCGCCGTGCCGCCGTGGTCCCGGACCTGCCCTTCGATGTCGAGCGGACGGACCAAGACCCCGTCCTTGAAGCGGTTCGGCGTGGTGTCGTACTCAAGGTAAGGCGGCTCGGGATGGGCGCCGCCGGGCAAGTCCGGCAGGGCCAGCAGCAGCTGAAGGTTGGCCGCGAGGGCGACTCCGGAGCCCCAGACGTGGTTGACCACGGGCAGCAGCTGCGCCTGGGCCAGCGCCAGAACCTTGCGGTATTCCGTGATGCCGCCCAGGCCGCAGACCTCGGGCTGCAGGATGTCGACGCAGCGGCCCGCGATCAGGTCCCGGAAGCCCCAGCGGGTGAACTCGGCCTCACCGCCGGCAATGTTGACCGCCAGCTTGGCTCTGAGTTCGCCGTAGCCGGCCAGGTCCTCGGGCGCCACCGGCTCCTCGAACCAGTAGACGCCGAGGCGCTCCAGCTCGCGGCCCAGGGCCAGGGCATCGTGGATCGCGAAGCCGTGGTTGGCGTCGACCATCAGCCGCATATCCGGGCCGATGCCGTCGCGCACCGCCTCGACCAGCTCGACGTCCCGCGCCACGCCCAGGCCGACCTTCATCTTGGTCGCGGTGAAGCCCTTGGCCTTGATGGCCGCCGCCTCGGCCTTGAAGGCCTCGGCCAGGTCGTCCCGGCGCTGCAGCATCATGCCGTAGCCGTAGACCGGCACCCGCTCCCGGAAGGCCCCGCCCAGCAGCTTGTAAAGCGGCAGCCCCGCGGCCTTGCCGGCGAGGTCCCAGAGCGCGATATCGACTCCGGAGAGCGCCTGAATCGGCATGCCCTTCTGGCCGTGGTCGCGCAGCAGGTTGTAGACCCGCTGCCAGACGACCTCGCGGTCGAGGGCATCCATGCCCAGGATCATCGGCTGGATGACCTGCTCGACGATGGCCTTGTTGGCCAGGGCGACGTTGCCGGCGCCGAAGCATTCGCCCCAGCCGGTCAGGCCGTCGTCGGTCTCGACCTCGACCAGGTGGGCGGTGCGCTGGCTGAAGTACTGCTGGGAGTAGCCGAGCTCCTCATCCAGGTCGTAGCGCAGCACGTGGCTAGTGACACGGACGATCTTCATGCCACGGCCCTTCACTGGAGCCAGGACGGCAAGATCAGTTGCCCGGCAAGGTGAAGGGCGCGGCCACCAGGATACGGTTCTCCTGCTTGATCAGGTAGCCGGCCTCGGCGCTCATCCTGGTGTAGGCCAGCCAGTCCGGGTCGGCCCACATCGCGGCGCGTCGCGTCGCACGGTCGCCGACGTCGGTGTAGGCCCAGATGTGAACGTAGCTGTTGACGTCCCCGACCTCGGTCGTGGCCCAGACCACGGGCAGGCCGAGGTGCCGGGTCTGGGGCTCCCAGCCGTGCTTCTGGTAGAGCTCCATGTGCGCCTTGATGGTGCCGGGACGGCAGGTGTAGGTCCTTTGATCGAAGATCACCTTGGCTTCTCCCTTTCCTGGATCGAATTTCAACTCGTCGGATCGCCGGACGGCCGCTTCGGCAAGGCCGCCTCGACGCCGGTCGCCGCCTCGTAGGCCTTGATGACGGCGGTGCAACCCTCCGCACCATGGCCCGCCTCTAGGGCCCGGGCGTAGGTCTGCTGCACGGCTTCGGCGAGCAGCGGCGGCAGCCCTGCGGCGGCGGCCCAGTACGCGTAGTAGCGGACGTCCTTCTCGGCGTTGGCCAGCGACATGTAGGGGGTGAAGTCGCGCTCCAGCGTCTTCTGGCCGTAGAGGTCCATCATGCCCGACTTGCCCCCGGCCGCCGAGATGATCCCGATCACCTTGTCCATGTCCAGGCCTTCCTTGGCGGCCAGGGCGAAGCCCTCGCACCAGGAGGCGACGTTGGCGAAGGCGATGTAGTTGTGGATCAGCTTCAGCCGGATCGCGTGCCCGGCGGGGCCGACGTGGAAGACGTTCTCGGCGTAGCAGTCGAAGAGCGGCCGCAGGCGCGCCAGAAGCCCGGCGTCGCCGCCGAAGAGCACATTGACCTCGCCGCGATCGGCATGCATCGGCGTGCGGGTCATCGGTGCCTCGGCATAGGCGATTCCCGCCGCGGCGCAGGCCGCGTTCATGCGGTCGACGTGGTCCGGGCTGGTGGTGGTATGGTCGAGCAGGATGCTGCCGGGCTTCATGCGGGCCAGGGCGCCCTCGGGGCCAAGCGTCAGATCCCGAACCACCTCGGCGGTGGTAACGCAGAGCCCGAGAACGTCGCAATCGCTCGCCAGGCCGGCAACCGACTCCGCCGCCTCGGCGCCCCGCGCCACCGCGAGCGCCACGGCGTCGTCATCCAGGTCCAGGACCGAGACCGCAACGCCCCGCTTCAGCATGTTCTTGACCAGGCCCCGGCCCATGCCGCCGAGGCCCAGGAAACCGACCTTCCCTTCGAAGGCTGCCACCTCCGGCCTCCCTACCCGCTGCCGCGACGGCGAAGCGCGCCGCCTCGCCCCATCCTGCCGTCCGGGGCGGTCAGAAGTCGAGCGTGTCGCCCGGCTGCATTACGATGACCCGTACGCCGCCTTCATTGCCGATCGCCGCCTTGAACTCCTCCGGGGTGCCCTTGAGCGGCGGGAAGGTGCCGTAGTGCATCGGCACCACCGTCCTGGTCATGAGCAGCGATTTGACCGCATAGGCCGCGTGGGTCGGGTCCATGGTGAAGTGGCCGCCGATCGGCAGCAGGGCGAGGTCCGGCTTGTAGTAGCTTCCGATGAAGGCCATGTCGGCGAAGACCCCGGTATCGCCGGCGTGGTAGAGCGACCTGCCGTCCTCCAGCTCGATCACGTAGCCGGCCGGCTCGCCGCCCGGGACGACCCGCTTCTTGCCCGTGGCGGGATCGGTGAAGACGTACTCCGAGCTGTGCTCGGCGCGCACCATGGTGACGGTGATGCCGTCGCCCAGGGGCTTGATCGGGCCGCTCTTGTTGAAGCGGATCAACTGCTCGTTGGGCACGATGCCCAGGGTCCGGAAGGACTGGCCGAGGTCGGCGTTCATCCCGACCTTGGCGCCGGTCATCTCGGCGATCTTGACGGTATCGCCGACGTGGTCGCCGTGGCCGTGGGTGACCAGGATCAGGTCGACCTTGCCGAGCTGGGCCAGGTCCTTCAGCGCCTCCGGCGTCTTGGGGTTCCGGGTGATGAAGGGGTCGATCAGGATCACCTTGCCGCCCGAGGTGGTGATCTTGAAGGCCGCCTGGCCGTACCACTGGATCTCGGCCGCCGGGGCGGCCCCCGGCCCGGCCAGCACCGAGACCACCAGACCGGCGCAGAGGAAAAACGCAAAACGGAACATGCTAGTCTCCCTGTCCTCGACCACTGATGGCGGCGAGCATAGCAGCCCGCAGCGAGCTTGGCGCGCCGCGTTCCGCATCCTCGCCCTGAAGCTTTGCAGGACGGCAGGGCCTGCGGCCGACTCCCCTATGGCGACCGGGAGCGAATGACGTAGAGTGTCGCAAAAGGAACCGGGGGAGGCGACGTGGACAGGATCGGATTCATCGGTCTCGGCCGCATGGGCCGGGGCATGGCCAGCAACCTGCAGCGCAAGGGCTTCAAGCTGACGGTCTTCGACCTCCAGGCCGAGCCCATGCGGGCGCTGGAAGCGCTGGGCGCCAAGCCGGCCGCCTCGGTGGCGGAGCTGAGCCGCGCCGCCGACACCGTGATCACCATGCTGCCCGGCCCGCCGGAGGTCGAGGCGACGATCCTCGGGGCCGAAGGGGTGTTCGCCAATGCGCCGTCGAGCCTGCTGGTCATGGACATGAGCACGGTCGACCCGGCCCTGAGCGACCGCCTGGCCGAGACCCTGCGGGACAAGGGCCGCGCCTTCGTCGACGCCCCGGTCGGCCGCTTAGCCAGCCACGCCGAGCGCGGCGAGAGCCTCTTCATGGTCGGCGCCGAGGAGGACGACTTCTCCCGGGTCCACCCGCTGCTGGCGGCCATGGGCACGACCATCTTTCACTGCGGCGGGCCCGGCACGGGCACCCGGACCAAGCTGGTGAACAACTTCCTGGCGATCGTGTCCTGCCAGATGAACGCCGAGGCCCTGGCCCTGACCTCGGGCTTCGGCCTCGACCTGGAGACCACCTTGGAGGTGATCCACGGCACCACCGCGACCAACGGCCAGCTCAAGATCAACTACGCGACCAAGGTCCTGGAGGGCGACACCGAGCCCGGCTTCGCCATCGACCTGGCGCACAAGGACCTGAGCCTGATCCTGCAGGCCGCCAACGGCAGCAAGGTGCCGACGCCCATCGCCGCGGTCGCCCGGGAGAGCCTGAGCCTGGCGCGCAGCGGCGGCTTCGGCGGCAAGGACTTCTCGGCCCTGCTCGACCACTGGTGCGAGCGCGCCGGGGTCGAGAAGCTGCGCTTCAAGAGCCAATGAGTGATGGCTTCTCCTGGGCGCCGGAGGACTGGCGCCGCGATGTCTACGACGCGCTGAAGCGGGTCGAGGTACGGCAGGTCGCCTATGTGCCCGACGCCGGACACGCCAGCCTGATCGAGGCCTGCCGCGCGGACCCGGAGATCGAGGCGACGGTCCTGACCACCGAGGAGGAAGGCATCGGGATCCTGGCCGGCGCCGACCTGGGCGGCCAGCGCGGTGCCCTGCTGATGCAGTCGAGCGGAGTCGGCAACTGCATCAACGCCTTCACGCTTCTGCAGAACTGCGGCTTCCCGCTCCTGACCCTGATCACGATGCGCGGCGAGTGGGCCGAGTTCAATCCCTGGCAGGTGCCCATGGGCCGGGCGACACCGGCCAGCCTCGACCTGGTCGACGTCCTTCAGTACCGGGTCGAGCGGCCCGAGGACGCGGGCCCGGTGGTCGAGGCCGCCGCGCGCACCGCCTTCGACTGCGACCGCGCCGCCGCGGTTTTGCTGACCCAGCGTCTGATCGGCGCCAAGGTTTTCTGATGGCCGGCGGCAGCCTTCCGCGGCGGCGGGTCGTCGCCCGGGCCCTGGCCGAGCGGCCCGCCGACCTACTGGTGGTGACCGGGCTTGGCACGCCGACCTACGACGTCGCGGCCTGCGGCGATTCCAACCTCAACTTCTACCTCTGGGGCGCCATGGGCAGCGCCCTGCCCCTCGGCCTGGGACTGGCCCTGGCCCGGCCGGACCGGCGGGTCCTGGTGGTCACCGGCGACGGCGAACTGCTGATGGCCTTGGGCGCCCTGGCGACGGTCGGGGTCAAGGGACCGGAGAACCTGAGCCTCCTGGTCCTGGACAACGAGGCCTATGGTGAGACCGGCGGCCAGGCCAGCCACACGGCAGAGAGCGTCGACCTCTGCGCCGTCGCCCTGGGCTGCCGCTGGCGGCGCGCCGAGACCTTCGCCGAGGAAGCGGCGCTGGCGGGCCTGCACGGCTTCCTGCTTGAGAGGCCGGGCCCGGCCCTCGCCGTGGCCAAGATCGCCCGCGGCGAGGAGCCCCGGGTCCTGCCCAGCCGCGACGGCCACGAACTGCGCAGCCGCTTCCGCCGGGTTTTGCTAAGCGCCACCGACTGACGCCTTGGAGCGGCGCCTCCGCCGTGGCAGACTTCCTGCCCCTTTCCGCCTCGGAGGAGTGAGCCAGCCATGGCCCTGGCAGAGCAGCTGAAGCCGGCGATCTCCGCCGCGATCGAGGACCTCCAGGCACGCTTCGGCGAGCGCCTCTCGACCGCGGAGTCGGTGCGGCTTCACCACGGCACCGGCGAGGCCTACCACCCGGTCAGCCCGCCCGACGCGGTGGTATACGCGCGCAGCACCGAGGAGGTCAGCGAAGCCGTCAAGGTCGCCGCCCGCCACAAGGTGCCGATCATCCCCTACGGCACCGGCACCGGGCTTGAGGGCCATACCCTGGCGGTGCGCGGCGGCATCACCCTCGACCTCTCGGAGATGAACGAGATCCTCGAGGTCTCGGTCGAGGACCTGGACTGCCGGGTCCAGGCCGGAGTGACCCGCAAGCAGCTCAACGCCTACCTGCGCGACACCGGGCTGTTCTTCCCGATCGACCCGGGGGCCGACGCCAGCCTCGGCGGCATGGCGGCGACCCGGGCCAGCGGCACCAACGCGGTGCGCTATGGGACCATGAAGGAGAACGTCCTCGGCCTGACCGTGGTCCTGGCCGACGGCCGGATCATCCGGACCGGCACCCGGGCCCGGAAGTCCTCGGCCGGCTACGACCTGAGCGGCCTCATGGTTGGCTCCGAGGGCACCCTGGGGGTGATCACCGAGGTCGGCTTGCGCCTGGCCCCGGTGCCCGAGGCCATGTCCTCGGCGGTCTGCGCCTTCCCCTCCCTGGAGGACGCGGTCAACACGGTAATCCTAACCATCCAGTCGGGCATCCCGGTGGCCCGGATCGAGCTGCTGGACAAGGAGGGGCTTTCGGCCATTCTCGACCACGCCGGGATGGACGGCTTCGAGATCGCCGACACCCTTTTCTTCGAATTCCACGGCAGCCAGGCCGGCGCGGCGGAGCAGGCCGAGGCGGTGCGCGCCATCGCCGAGGAGTTCGGCGGCAGCGCCTTCAGATGGGCGACCAAGACCGAGGAGCGCGCCGCGCTCTGGGAGGCGCGGCACAACGCCCACTACGCGATCCTGGCCCGCGCCAAGCCGGGGCAACGCACGCTGTCGACCGACGTCTGCGTGCCGATCTCGCGCTTGGCGGACTGCATCCTGGAGTCCAAGGCCGACCTGGAGGAGACCGGCTTCTGGTCGCCGGTCATCGGCCACGTCGGCGACGGCAACTTCCACATGGCGCCGATCGCCAACTACGACGACCCGGAGGAGAACCGGCGGGTCCAGGCCTGGCACGAGCGCATGGTCCGCCGCGCCATCGCGATGGGCGGCACCTGCACCGGCGAGCACGGCATCGGCACCGGCAAGATGCCCTACCTGGAGGTCGAGCATGGCGCCGCGGTCGAGGTCATGCGCCAGATCAAGCGCAAGCTCGACCCCGACAACATCATGAACCCGGGCAAAGTGCTCGAGCCGTGAGGCCCGCCCCGCGGGCCCGGCCGACCTGGCTCAACTTGAGATGACCGACAAGCGGCTCCTGATCGTCGCCCACGCGCCCTCGCCCAACACCCGGCGGCTGCTGGACGCCGTAGTCGCGGGCGCCCGGCATCCCGACATCACCGGGGTCGAGGTGGTCGCCCGGAGCCCCTTCGACACCCGGCCCGAGCACGTCCTGGCGGCCCAGGCCATCGTCCTCGGCACCACCGAGAACCTGGGCTACATGAGCGGCGCGCTGAAGGATTTCTTCGACCGCTGCTACTACCCTTGCCTGGACAAGACCCAGGGTCTGCCCTATGCGCTCTACATCCGCGCCGGCCATGACGGCACCGGCACCAAGCGCGGCGTCGTGACCATCGTCACCGGCCTTCGCTGGCGCGCGGTGCAGGAGCCGCTGATCTGCCGGGGTGAGTTCAAGGAAGACTTCGTGCCCGACTGCGAAGAGCTCGGCACCCTCATGGCCGCTGGGCTGGAAGCGGGGGTGTTCTAGGTCGCTGGGCCCTGAGTCGGCCTTCGAATCGAAGGTCGGCCAACCGACTGTCGCGACCGACTGAAAAGCCGATAGCCGGAAGGTGACGAGGTCGCGCAGCAGGTCGATTCGCAGTCCCTCAGAATCGCTCGCGCGCAGGAAGGTTGCCGTCGCCAAACGATGATCTGCATCGGCCAGAAAGACGTAAAATCGACAATATTTCGCCAAATTCAGGGCTTGCAATCTGGTCAGCGTCGGACACCGCGCATCATGTCGACGACCGAAGATGAGCTGAAAGTGGCCGCGAGACCTGCCTCGCTCAATCTTATAACGGCCATTTTCTTGTTCTGGGGATCGGTGTCCAACGTGAATGACGCCGCCTCGAGTTCCTCTAGATCTGGCGCTCGTAGCAGTCTGTAACTGGAGCGGACACGGTATCATGAAGATGAAATCATCGACTCCTTGGCTGGCCGTTTTCTTCGTTCTGGCATTGGGCAGCACCTTGCCGTCCGTAGAGCTGGCTGCCGCCGTGGAACCGGCCAACGGCAAGGCAAAAACCTTCCTGGCGTCGCTCGGCGAGCGAGCCATCGAAGTGGCCCAGGACAAAGGCTCCAGCAGGCAAGACCGGGAATCGCGCATGCGCGCCCTGCTGATCGAAGGCTTCGACCTGAAGACCTTGGCCCGCCTGGTCCTGGGCAAGCATTGGCGAAAGCTTGACGGGGCCCAGCGCGCGGAGTTCGTCGACGTCTTCGAAGACGCGATGGTCCAGCAGACTTTGGCCATCTTCGGCAGGTACACGGGCGAGCGCTTCAAGATTACCGGTGTTACGGCCGACCGCACCAACGCGAAGCTGATCGCCGTGAGCGTGGACCTCTTGCGCGCCAACGGTGCCCTGCTCGCCAAGGTCTATTATCGGCTTCGAAAGGACGGGGACGACTTCAAGGTCGTCGATATCGTCGCCGAAGGCGTGAGCATGGCCCTGACCCTAAGGCAGGAGTACAGCGCGGTGATCGAGAAATCGGGCGGCAAGGTGGACGGCCTGATCGATAAACTGCGCAAGGCCGGCGCCGGAACAAGTTCCTAACCAGGCTAGGCCGAGACGCGGCCCTTGCGCCCTGAGATGAGGGTGCTTAAGGGTCGCGCCGGCCATGAGGGCACCGCGGCACAGGACAGCCACAGGGAGCCCGTGTTGGCGATCTCGGCAGTCCCAGAGTGCACGCACTAGATTTGCGATGCCGTTTTCGATTATGGGCTATTTTGCCCCAGGCGTGGCTCTGTCCCAGCCAGGAGCCGCTGAAGGTTGGCACGATGGCGCACAATCACGTAAATGCCACCTGCAATCACCAGTGCTCGATAGGGCAAGGGTTGCTCCAAGCTGCAGATGAGGGCGATCGCGGTCAACGCCGCCAGCATCGAACCAAGGGAAACAATCCGAGAAAAAGCCAGCACAACGCCAAAAACCGTCGCAGCACCTAAACCTACCGGCCAAGACATCGCCAGCAACACGCCGAGCCCCGTCGCAGCGGATTTGCCACCGGTGAAATTCAACCAAATCGAACGGCCATGCCCCAACAACACGGCAAGTCCGGCCAAGCAAACAGCCCAAGGCACCCAGGTTTGCAGATCAAGCGCTGTCGGTGGCGTGACGGACGGCAATGTAAAGAACCAAGGATAAAACCACCCGGCAAAGACGATCGCCCCCGCACCTTTCAGCACATCGACCAGGAGCACCGCCAAGGCAGGCCATTTCCCCAGGGTTCGCAGTACGTTCGTCGCCCCGGTGGATCTGGAGCCATGCTCTCGGATATCGATGCCCTTGAGCAGTTTCCCCGCCAGATAGCCTGTGGGCGTGGAACCCAAGAGATAAGCGATCGCCAATCCAACCACACCCGCTATCCAGAAAACCATGGGATTCACCTCGACACGCCGATTTCAGGCAATCGTCATTCGGTCGTCTACCTCTTTGACTGACATGGGTCATTCCCCACCGTTCGCACTTCGGCCCGGGAACGTCCGCTTTCCGATTGAAAGCCGACCCCCTGGGCACCGACCCAGTCGGCCTCAATTAGCCAACAAAAGCCAGGCCTTGGGTATCAAGACGAAGGGCGCGATTGCGGCACCTCAGGATAGTCGATTGAGCCGCCTCGCGCGTCCGGTCTGGTGCCCGGCGGAAGCAACCGTAGGCCGCGTTATGCGAGTTTGCCGGAGCGACTAGCCAGCACAGGACCCCGCCCCTATCGCCGCCGCCGGCCGCACCGCGATCGCCGTGCGGCCGCGGGCGGCGGAGACCACCGCGACGACCTCGTAGCCGGTCTCGGTCGGGCGCAGGACCGGGGCGCCCGAGGTGCCCGGGGCGACGGCGCAGTCCAGGGTGACCTGGCGGCCCGCGTTGGACAGGACCGGGCAGTCGCGGCGCGAGAGGGCATGGATGCGCGGGCGGCCGTAGCCCCAGACGACCAGGGTCTCGCCCGGCATGGGGGCGGTCTCGGCCCAGGGGAAGGCGACGGCCGCCGCAGCGGCCTTCAGACAGAGCGTGGCCAGGTCGGCGCCCTCGGCGTCGCGCGCCACGCTCGCGGGCCGCAGATGCTCCCGCCAAGCGCCCTTGTCGTAGCCGAGCAGCAGGTGGAGATCGTCGGCTCGGAGCCGCGCCACGCAGTGCGCGGCGGTCACCGCGACCTCTGCCCGGACCAGGAAGGCGGTGCAGTGCCGGGCGGCCTTGTAGCCGGCGTAGTTGAGGCGGCCGATGGCCTCCGCCGGCGAAGTGGCCTGGGCCGGCAGGTGGGCAAGGAGCAGGAGGCTTAGGACCAGGAGCAGGAGACGCATGGAGTTCCCTGACGCGCTGAGGCTTCCGGTATCGGGCCACAAAAGGATGAAGCAGGCCTTTCCGGCGCGGCGGCACGCTCAGGCGTCGACCGGGCATCCCAGGTGGAACAGGCAGTCGCCGCGCTGACAGCGGCTCGGCGTCCGCTTGCAGAGCACCACGCCCTCCGCTTCGAAGCGGAGCTCTTCGGGCGCCGCCCAGGGTTTCTCCGGCTGGTGAATATGCCCGGCCAGGTCGCCGGGCCGGACCCGGGCGCCCAGGTCGACCGCCGGCTCGAAGACGCCGTCCTCGCCGGCGAAGACGAAGGCCTGGTCGGTCAGGGCCGCCAGCACCTCAAGCTCGCCGCCGGCGGGGCCTTCCGGCGCCCCTCCGATGACGCCCAGGTGGCACAGCAGCCGCGCAACGCCCTGCGTGGCAAGCGCCGCGGTTTCGGGCGTCAGGCTGCCGCTGCCGCCGAGCTCGAAGGTCAGGGAGACGGCGTCCTGCCGCTCCGCCGCCGCCGCGCTGCTGCCGCCGCCGTGGCCGACGGGAAAGAAACAGGCGTAGGGCGTGCCGAAGATCCGGGCGGTGTCGATCTGGCGGCGGCGCTCCTCGGCGTCCTCGGTCCAGCCGAGGATCGCCGTCGGCAGGTAGTGCAGCGACGCGCCGCCGCTGTGCAGGTCGAAGACGTAGTCGGCCCGGGGCATGAGCCGGGTCTCGACGTAGTGCGCCAGCTTCTCGGTCGGGCGGCCGGCCGCGTCACCGGGAAAGACCCGGTTCATGTTGAGGTCGTCGACCGGCGAGACTCGAGTGCCGGCCTTGGCGGCGGGAAAGTTGGCCATGGGCAGGATGATCAACTGGCCGGAGACCTCCGCGGGCTCGAGGTTGCGGATCAGCCGGGTCAGCGCAACCTGGCCTTCGTATTCGTCGCCGTGCACCCCGCTCATCAGCAGCACGGTCGGTCCGCTGCCGTTGCGGATCGAGACCAGCGGCACCGGGAGCCAGCCGTAAGCCGAGCGATTGACCGAATGCGGCAGGCGCAGGTAGTCGCACTGCTTGCCGTCGCGGTCGAGATCGATCCGTGTCGATAGTTGTGTGTCGCCCGCTGCTGCCCGTCCTTGGCCCCGCTCCGTCTCTGTCCGGTCCATCGCCGCGCCTTCCGCCTCCGTCCACGAAGTCTCGCCACGCTAGCGGGCCGGCAGACCGGGGACAATCGGCGGGCGAAGACCCCGGCGGAGAGTTGACGGCCGGGGGCGGGCGCGGTCAGCTTCGGGCGTCGCGGCGGCTCTGGTGCCGGCGCAACGGCTCGCAGGGGAGGTCGCAGCATGGAAAGGCCGCTCGATGGCATCCGGGTCCTCGATCTGACCAATGTCCTGGCGGGTCCCTTCTGCTGCCACCAGCTGGCCCACCTGGGCGCCGAGGTGATCAAGGTCGAGGTGCCGGGGCGCGGCGACCTTGCCCGGCAGCTGGGCGCCGACCCGGAGTTGAACGACAGCTTGATGGGGGTCTCCTTCCTGGCGCAGAACGCCGGCAAGAAGTCGGTCACCCTCAACCTGAAGAACGCGGCGGGCAAGGCTTTGCTGAAGCGCCTGGTCCGCAGCGCGGACGTCCTGGTCGAGAACTTCCGCCCCGGCGTGATGGCGCGCCTGGAGGTCGGCTACGAGGTCCTGAAGGCGGAGAACCCGAGGCTGGTCTACTGCGCGATCTCGGGCTTCGGCCAGGACGGGCCGCTGCGCGACCTGCCGGCCTACGATCAGATCATTCAGGGCCTGTCGGGCGTGATGAGCATCACCGGCGCGCCGGAGACCGCGCCCTACCGGGTCGGCTATCCGATCTGCGATACCATCGGCGGCCTGACCGCGGCCTTCGCCATCGCCGCCGCGCTGAACGGGCGCGCGGCCGGCGGCGGGACCTTCATCGACGTCTCCATGCTGGAGGCGACCCTGGCGACCATGGGCTGGGTGGTCTCCAACTGGCTGATCGCCGGCGTCCGGCCGCAGCCCCAGGGCAACGAGAACGTCACCTCGGCGCCCTCCGGCGCCTTCGAGACCGCCGAGGGCCTGCTCAACATCGCCGCCAACAAGCAGGAGCAGTGGGAGATTCTCTGCCGCCACCTCGGCCGCGAAGAGCTGCTGGCGCACCCGGACTACCGGACCCGGGAGGACCGCAAGGCCAATCGCTTCGCGCTGAAATCCTTGCTCGAGGAGAGCCTGGCGGCCAGGCCGGCGCGGGACTGGGCGCGGGAGCTGAACCGGCTGGGCGTGCCCTCGGGCGCGGTCTTCACGGTGCCCGACATCCTGGAGCACCCGCAGATCGCCGAACGCGGCATGATCGCCCGCTTCGAGGCGGTGCCGGGCGCGGAGCGCGCGGTCCAGGTCCTGCGCACCGGGGTCAAGCTCGACGGCGCCGCGCCCGCGGTCGAGGCGCCACCACCGACCCTGGGGGCGGACAACGCGGAAGTCTACGGCGCCCTGGGCCTGAGCGAGTCGGAGATCGAGGCGCTGCAAAGGGAGGGCGCGATATGACCGGACCCGAGACCCGCGATCCCACGGTCGCCGACTGGTGGCGGACCGCGATCATCGACATGGAGCCGGGCCGGATCGCCTTCCGCGGCCGGCCCGTCGAAGACCTGATCGGCACGCTCAGCTTCCCGCAGATGATCTGGCTGCTGACCATGGGCCGGGTGCCCGACGACGGCGAGGCGAAGCTGCTGGAGGCGGCCCTGGTCGCGGCGGTCGATCACGGCCCCCAGGCGCCCTCGATCGCCGCGGCACGCATGGCCGTGACCTGCGGCCTGGACCTGAACAACGCCCTGGCCAGCGCGGTCAACATGCTGGGCGACGTTCACGGCGGCGCCGGCGAACAGGCGGTGGAGCTCTACGGCGCCATCGCCGGCCGGCTCGACCGGGGCGAGGTCCTCGAAGCCGCCGTCGCTGCCGAGCTGGCGGCCTGGCGCGCCGCGCGGGGCCGCTTCGTCCCCGGCTTCGGTCACCGCTTCCACACCCCGGTCGACCCACGGGCCCCACGCCTGCTGGCGCTGGTCGACGAGGCCGCCGCCGGCGGGGTGGTGGCGGGCCGTTTCGCCGAGATCGGGCGGGCCATCGAGGCCGCCCTGCGGGCCGAGAAGGGCAAGCCGGTGCCGATGAACATCGACGGCGCCACGGCGGTGATCTTCGCCGAGCTCGGCTGCCCGCCGCCCCTGGCCCGAGGACTGTTCTGCTTGTCCCGCTCGGTCGGAATCCTGGCCCACGCCTGGGAACAGATGCAGCAAGGCGGCCGCAACAAGGGGCCGACCCCGCCCGAATATCGCTGGACCTACGACGGTCCAGATGCTGGTCTATAGGCCAAGCAACGACAGAAAAGACAGATCCTTAAGGGAGGTCACCGAAATGCTTTCTGGACGAACGACTCGCCGCGTCTTTCTGGCGCTGCCCCTGGTCCTGGGCCTCGGTCTGGCCGGCCCGGGCCAGGCCGCCGACATCGAGTCGATCCACTTCCTGATTCCCGGCGGCGCCGGCGGCGGCTGGGACGGCACGGCGCGCGGCACCGGCGAGGCCCTGACCAAGGCCGGCATCGTCGGCAAGGCCTCCTTCGAGAACATGTCGGGCGGCGGCGGCGGCAAGGCCATCGCACACCTGATCGAGACCGCCAAGAAGCAGCAGGGCACCCTGATGGTCAATTCGACGCCGATCGTCATCCGCTCGCTGCAGAAGGTCTTCCCCCAGTCCTTCCGCGACCTGACGCCGATCGCCGGGACCATCGGCGACTACGCCGCCTTCGTGGTCAACACGGAGTCCGACATCAAGGACTTCGGCGACCTGGTCGCCCGCTACAAGGCGGACCCGAAGAAGGTGGCGATCGGCGGCGGCTCGGTGGCTGGCGGCATGGACCACATCGTCGCGGCCATGATCATGAAGGCGGCCGGGGCCCAGCCGACCAAGGTCAAGTACATTCCCTACGACGCCGGCGGCAAGGCCATGGCCGGCCTGCTGTCCAAGGAGATCCAGGCGCTGTCCACCGGCTTCGGCGAAGCGGCCGAGATGTCCAAGCAGGGCCAGGTCCGGATCCTCTGCGTGACCGCGGCCGAGCGTCTGAAGGACGCACCGGACGTGCCGACCTGTAAGGAGGAAGGCGCGGACGCTCAGTTCGTCAACTGGCGCGGTTTCTTCGGCGCGCCGGGCCTGTCCGACGAGAGGAAGCAGGCCTTCGTGGCGGCCCTGGAGAAGATGTACACCACCCCGGAGTGGGAGGCCGTCCGCGCCCGCAACGGCTGGGTCAACATCTTCAACCCGGACGCCAAGTTCGTTGCCTTCCTGGAGGACCAGGAAAAGGTGATCGGCGACCTGATGAAGGAACTCGGCTTCCTTTGATTGCATGACCGAACAGGGGGGCGCCGCCGCCGCGGCGTCCCCGCCACGCTCCGGAGAGACCTCCAGATCATGCTGAGCCGCGACCGGATCGGCGCCCTCCTGCTGCTAGCCTTCTCGGCGGCCTATGGCTTCCTGACCTTTCAGATCCCGGTGCTGCCCTTCCAGGCGGAAGCGGCCATGACGGCGCGCACCATGCCCGAGGTCCTAACCGGGCTGGGGGTCCTGCTGTCGCTGTTGCTGCTGTTGAGGCCGGGCGAGTCGGAAGGCCCTTCGCTTGCCGGCTTTCAATGGCGGGCGGCCCTTCTGGTCTGCGCCCTGATGGTAGTCTACGGCTTCGCGGTCCGGCCCCTGGGGTTCCTGATCTCGACGACCCTGTTCCTGGCCGGCGGCTTTGTCATCCTGGGTGAGCGGCGCTGGTGGCTGATCCTCCTCGCCTCGGTCCCGGTGGTCGTTTTCTTCTGGGTCCTGATGACCCAGCTGCTGGGCGTCTTCATCGAGCCCTGGCCCGAGTTCCTGGCGGGAGCGGGCGATGCTTGAAGGCATCCTGACCGGCCTGCAGACCGCAGCCTCGCCGCTGAACATCCTGATGGTGGCGGTCGGCTGCTTCGTCGGGACCTTCATCGGCATGCTGCCGGGATTGGGACCGATCTCGGCCATCGCCCTGATGATCCCGATCACCTACGGCTTCGATCCGGCGACCGGGCTCATCCTCATGGCAGGGGTCTACTACGGCGCCATCTTCGGCGGCTCGACCTCCTCGATCCTGATCAACGCGCCGGGAGTCGCCGGCACGGTCGCGACCGCCTTCGACGGCTATCCCATGGCCCGGCGGGGCGAGGCCGGCAAGGCCCTGGCGGTCGCCGCCTATTCCTCCTTCGCGGGCGGCAGCATCGCGGCGGTCTTCCTGCTGATCGCAGCGCCCTCGCTGGCCATCGTCTCGCTCGCCTTCCAGTCGGCCGACTACTTCGCGCTGATGGTCCTGGGCCTGACCGCGGTCGCCGCCTTCGCCGGCAAGGGCAACATCACCAAGGCTTTGTTGATGACCGTGCTGGGCCTCATGCTGTCGACGGTCGGGACCGATGCGGCGGTCGGCATGCAGCGCTTCACCCTCGGCATGCTGGACCTGATCGACGGCATCTCCTTCCTGCTGCTGGCGATGGCGACCTTCGCCCTCTCCGAGGCCCTGATGTCGGTCCTCAAGCCCAAGTCCGATGCCGATCGGCGGCGCGAGATGGAGGCCCAGCAGAACCTCGGCTCCATGAAGGTCAGCCGCGATGAGGTCAAGGAGGTGGTGCCCGTGATCGGCCGCTCCTCGGTGCTGGGCTTTTTCGTCGGCGTGCTGCCCGGCGCCGGCGCGACCATCGCCAGCTTCCTGGCCTACGGCATGGAGCAGCGCCTGGCCGGGCCGAAGAAGGGCGCCGAGTTCGGCAAGGGCTCGATCCGCGGCCTCTCGGCGCCGGAGACGGCGAACAACGCCGCCTGCTCCGGCTCCTTCGTGCCGCTGCTGACCCTTGGCATTCCCGGCTCGGGCACCACGGCGATCATGCTGGGCGCGCTGATCTCCTACGGGATCCAGCCGGGCCCGCGGCTCTTCGTCGACAACCCGGCCGTCTTTTGGTCGGTGATCATCTCGATGTACATCGGCAACGTGATCCTGCTGATCCTGAACCTGCCGCTGATCCCCTACATCGCGCGGATCCTGGCGATCCCCTCGACCATCCTGATCCCGATGATCCTGTTCTTCTCGCTGATCGGGGTCTACTTCGTGTCCTTCAACACCTTCGACATCCACCTGATGGTCATCTTCGCGGTCGCCGCGGTCGGGCTCAGGCTGCTCGACTTCCCGATGGCGCCCATGCTGCTGGGCTTCATCCTGGGCGGCATGATGGAGGACAACCTGCGCCGGGCGCTCAGCATCAACGACGATTCCTGGTCCTTCCTCTGGGCCCGGCCCCTGACGGTCTCGATCCTGGCGATCGCGGTCCTGATCCTGGTCCTGCCGGCGCTAACCCCCTACCTGCGGCGCCTTCTGGGCCGCCGTCGGGAGGCCGCCGGCGAGGGCGGCTGAAGGACACGGCGCCGACATCAACGAAATCGTAGCCGGATCGCCGGCACTTCAATCTGCGGGTGAAACACCGGCGCATTCCTCGTTCACTGAGCTCGCGCCGCGTGTTACCACCGAAGCGACGGCAGGGACACGGCACCGGGTGGCATGTCTTTCTCCTTGAAGAAGGTCGAAGAGCTGGCACCCGATCAGGCGTCGCTCAACGCCGCCAGCAAGCTGATCAAGCCCGCGAAGTGGCCGCTTCTCGGCCGCGAGACCCGGCGCAGCCTGCTGTGGGGGGAGTGCCAGGGATCCGGCAGCAACCCCTACAGGCTTTCGGTCGACCTCTCGGACCTGGGCTACCGCTGCTCCTGCCCGAGCCGGAAGTTCCCCTGCAAGCACGTGCTGGCCCTTCTGTGGCAGTACGCCGAGTCGCAAGACCGCTTCCAGGACGCCGGCGCGCCTGACTGGGTCGAGGACTGGTTGAGCCGGCGCCGGCCCAAGGCCGCCTCGGGCAAGGCCGGGCCCGCGGAAGCGGGCACAAGTGGAAAGGCCAGCCTGCGCGCGGCACGCAAGGAAGAGAAAGATCCCGAGAAGACGGCGAAGGACGAGGCCCGGGCCGCGGCTCAGCGCGAACGGCAAAAGCGCAAGCGCGAGGAAAGCATCCGCCATGGCCTGGATGAGCTGGACCGCTGGATCGCCGACCAACTGGACCGGGGCATCGCCGCCTTCGCCCAAACGGCTGTGCAGCAATGCCGCCTTGCCGCACAGCGCCTGGTCGACGCGAAGGCCTCCGGGATCGCGAGCGCCCTCGATCAGCTTCCCGCCGCCCTCTTCGCCCTGCCGGAAGAGCTTCGCCACGATTTCCTGATCGAGCGTCTGGGCGGGCTCTACCTTCTGAGCCAGGCCTATCGAAATCAGGAGGCATTGCCTCGAGAGCTTCGCGACGACGTGCGCCGCCTGATTGGCTGGTCGACGCGGCGGGAGGACCTGCTGGGCGACCCCGAGGCGCCGCGCGCGAAGGGGCGCTGGTTCGTCCTGGCGACCCGCTCGGAGAACCAGGCCGACAACCTGCGGCGGATCGAGACCTGGATGTGGCGGGCGCCCGCATCGGAGGCGGCGGCCTCCGACGGCAGGCCCGAGTTTGCAGTCCTGATGGACTTCGTCCCGCTCTCGGCGGGCGCGGCGGCGGCCCCCTTCACCCCCGGTGAGAGCTTCGAGGCCGAGCTGGTCTTCTATCCCTCCGCGGCTCCCCTGCGCGCCGTGATCGCCGAACGCGGACAGGGCGAGGAGGACGGAGCCTGGCCCGAGCCGCCGCGCCGCCTGCCGGACGCGATCAAGCACCATTTCGAAGCGCTGGCCCGCCAGCCCTGGCTGACCGTGTCGCCCATCGCCGCGGCGGAGACCCTTGTCGTGGCGGGTGGCCGCGACGAACTGTTTCTCGCCGATCGGAACCAGGAGGTCTTCCTGCGCCTCGACCCCAGCCAGCGGGAGGAAACCCTGCCGCTCCTCGGCCTCGACGGTCTGGCGGTCGCCGGGCTCTGGGACGGCCGTTTCCTTCATCTCTTGACGGCCGATACCCCCATCGGCCGTTGGCTGCAGGCCTAGAAGAGGGCGAGGATGTCGGAGGTCTTCACGGCCGAGGATCTGGAAAGCCTGAAGCGGGCCTGCATCCTCGGCCTGTCCCGCCACCCCTTGCCCAAGAGGAAGGCCACGAGGGCGCTGACGGCCGAGGGCGGGGAGGCGGAACCGCTCGCCCTGCTGGCGCTGATGGCCCAGTACGCGCGCTTCCTGCCGCCGACGCAGCGGCCTCTCGAGCACCGCGAGTCCCGGCAGCTTCCGATCGACGATCCGCGGCCGACCCTGCCGGAAGCCGCGCGCGCCGCCCTGGGCCGGCTTCTCCTGAACCGGCAGCAGGGCCAGGACGACCTGATCCTTAGGGCGGTCTTCGACCGACTGCGCGACACCGGCTACCGCCTGCATCCCTTCGACCTGCCCAGGCTGGCCGGCACGCTTCGCCGTCACGAGGATCGCTTGGGTCCGGCCGAACGGGCCTATCTCCGGCTGCTCCGCACTGATCAGGTCGGGCCGGAAGAGCCCCTTCTCGACCGGCCGATCGACGCCGAGACCTGGACCGACTTCCCGCGAGCTGCGCGCCTGCGCTTCCTGCGCGACCTCCGCTCGACGGCGCCCGAGACGGCACGAGGTCTCATCGAATCCTGTTTCGCGGGCGAAGCGGCGAGTCTGCGCGCCGATCTGGTCGAGACCCTGCAGATCGGCCTGAGCGACGCCGACCGGCCCTTCCTCGAAAGCCTGAACAAGGACCGCGCGCGGACGGTCAAGGAACGGGCGCAGGATCTGCTGGCGCACATCCGCGGCACGACCGCCTACGAAGAGCGCCTGAGCCAGGTTCTGGAGCTTTTCGCCGTCAAGAAGGGACTGCTGAAGCGGCGCGAAACGCTGACGGTGAAGCTGCCCGTGACCAAGCGCGGAATCGATCAAGGCGGCGCCCTGCGGGCTTCGTTCTCCGGTATCTGGCTGTCGGATCTCTGCCGTGGCCTGGAGCTGAGCTTCGAGCAGCTTCTGGAGCTCCTGGCGAAAACCCAAGAACCGCTGGCCTATGCCCTGCTGTCCTGCGCCCTGGCCGAAGGCGATCTGGACGCGCTGTCGCAGCTGGCGGCGGCGATCCCGGACCTGGAGCTCCAGCTCGCACTCGAGGCCCTGGACGAGACACTCTGGCGCCGGGCCAAGGCCGAGCAGGCCGAGGTCATCCGCTTGCTTTTCGCCCGGGCGCGCTGGGACGGATTGCCGCCGGCAGGCGTTTGGGAAGCTGTCCAGGCCGCCTTGGACGATGCCCTGCCCCGGGACATCGCTGACGAGCTGATCGCCTCGCCGGCCTGGCGGCAGCATCTCGGGCACCTGCAAAAGCAGCCCGATGGCGGCCTTGGCGACCCGCTGCTGGCGGCCATCGTCCCGCTGCTGCCGCCGGCGCTCGGGCCTCGGCTGCTCGCCGACCTCGACGGTCTGACCTTGCCGCGCCACGACCCGGCCGCCGCCTACGCCGCTTTCCTTGCGGCGCTGGACGCGGCGGGACCGGCCGAATCGAGGGAACAGCCCTTGGACTTCAAGAAACCAGGAGTGTGATCGGAGATGTCGGAGACCCAGTTGCGACGCCCCGCCGAGACCGTCTTCGCCGAGGAGCTGGAGGCCCTGGACAAGGCCGACGACAACCCGCGCCCGGCGAGCTGGCGGCTGTCGCCCCAGGCCGTGGTCACCTATCTGATGGGCGGCAAGCTGAAGGACGGAACCGAGATCACGGCAAAGTATGTCGGCAACCGGCGCCTGATCGAGACCGCGGTTGCCACCCTGGCGACCGACCGCGCCCTCCTTTTGCTCGGCCTGCCGGGCACCGCGAAGTCCTGGGTCTCCGAGCACATGGCCGCCGCGGTCTCCGGCGATTCCCAGCTTCTGATCCAGTGCACCGCCGGGACCGACGAGAACCAGATCCGTTACGGCTGGAACTACGCCCAGCTCCTGGCCAAGGGGCCGTCGCGCGAGGCCCTGGTGGCGACGCCGCTGATGCGTGGCATGGAGGCGGGCAAGATCGTGCGCCTGGAGGAGCTGACCCGCATGGGCTCCGACGTCCAGGACACCCTGATCACCGTGCTCTCCGAGAAGACCTTGCCCATCCCCGAGCTCAACACAGCGGTCTTCGCCGAGCGCGGCTTCAACATCATCGGCACCGCGAACAACCGCGACAAGGGCGTGAACGAGCTCTCCTCGGCCCTGAAGCGGCGCTTCAACGTCGTGGTCCTGCCGCTCCCGGACGACATGGAGGAAGAGGCCGCGATCGTGGTCAAGCGCGTGCGCGAGTTGGGCAGCGGCCTTGAGCTGCCCGAAATCGCGCCGGCGGACAAGGAGATCGAGCGCGTGGTCACGATCTTCCGGGAGCTGCGCGACGGCCAGACCCTGAACGGGAAGCTGAAGCTGAAGACGCCGAGCAGCACCTTGAGCACCGCCGAGGCCATCGCGGTGACCATCGGCGCCTGGTCCGAGGCCGGGCATTTCGGCGCCGGCGCGATCGACGCCAGCAGCCTGGCCGCCAACCTCGTCGGCGCCATCGTCAAGGACCCGGTGCAGGATTCCATCGTCCTGCAGGAGTACCTCGAGACCGTGGTCCGCGAGCGCAAGGACTGGCGCGACCTCTATGGCGCGATCCGCGAGGTCATCTAGCCTTGGACGACCGGGTCCACCTCTTCGGCATCCGCCATCACGGCCCGGGCTGCGCCCGCAGCCTGCAGCAGGCGCTGGAGGCCCTGAACCCGGAAGCTGTGCTGGTGGAAGGCCCGTCGGAGGCCGAAGCGGTGATCGACTTCGCCCGCGCGCCCGCCATGCGGCCGCCGCTGGCGCTGCTGGTCTATGCCGAGAGCGATCCGACCCTTGCCAGCTTCTTTCCCTTCGCGGAGTTCTCGCCGGAGTGGCGCGCCCTGCTCTGGGCGCTCGAGCGGCGGCGGCCGCTGCGCTTCATCGACCTGCCCTCGACCTATCGACTCGCCGCCGAGGAAGCCGCTGCCAAACAGGCGGCCGAAGAGCCTCGAGATCCGGAAGACGGCCCAGCCAAGGAGCCCGAGGCGGAAACAGGCCGTCACCGGGGGCTGAGGGGCGATCCCCTGGCCCACCTGGCCGCGGCCGCCGGCTACGACGACAGCGAGGCCTGGTGGAACAACCTGATCGAACAGGGCGCGCCGGCCCCGGAGCTCTTCGCGGCGATCGAGTCCGCCATGACCGCGCTGCGCGAGGACGCGGTCGGTGAAACCGAGGCGCCGGCCGACGAAAGCCTTTGGGAAGACCGCCGCGAGGCGCAGATGCGCCTGGCGATCGGCAAGGCGCTGAAGGACTTCAGCGGCCCGATTGCGGTCGTGGTCGGTGCCTGGCACGTCCCGGCCCTGCGCCGCGCGTCCAAGGCCAACGAGGATCGCGCGCTCCTGAAGGGGCTGGCCAAGACCAAGGTCACCGTCACCTGGGTCCCCTGGACCGATTCCCGCCTCGCCGTTGCCTCGGGCTATGGCGCCGGCGTGCGCTCGCCCGGCTGGTACCGGCACATCTGGGCCGAGCTGCAGCGCCTCGGGCCGGCCGAGCGTCCGGACCTTCAAGGCCTGGCCGCTCGCTGGCAGACCCGGGTCGCGGAGCTGCTGCGCCGCGAAGGCCAGGTCGTGGCGCCGGCCTCGGTGATCGAGGCGGCCCGGCTTTCGACCAGCCTGGCCGCCCTACGCGAGCTCGCCGTGCCGGGGCTCTCGGAAATGCAGGACGCAAGCCTGGCGGCAATCTGCTTCGGCCAGACCGCGCCGATGATGCTGATCGAACGGCGGCTGGTGATCGGCAACGAGGTCGGCGAGATCGCCGAGGGCGTGCCGCAGATCCCGCTCCAAGCCGACCTGCAACGCTGGCAGAAGCGCCTGCGCCTGAAGCCCGAGGCCCTGGAGCAGGAGGTCGCGCTGGACCTGCGCAGCGAGGCCGGACTGCTGAAGTCCTCCCTGCTGCACCGGCTCAAGCTGATCGCGGTGCCCTGGGGCCAGCTGCTCGACGCCGGCCGCAGTCGGGGCACTTTCCGCGAGCGCTGGCAGCTGCAGTGGGAGCCCGAGTTCTCGGTCCGGCTGGTCGAGGCGATGATCTGGGGCACGACCATCCAGCAGGCGGCGGGCAACGCCGCGCGCGGACGGGCCGAGGACGCGGCGGCGCTCTCCGAGCTCGCCGGCCTGGTCCACGACTGCCTGGTCGCCGACCTGCCGGAGGCGGCACGGGACTGCATCGAGACCCTGCAGGTCTCGGCGGCCGAGACCGGCGAGGTCGCGCCGCTTCTGGAGGCGGCGCCGCCGCTGGCCGACATCCTGCGCTACGGCACCGCGCGCCGGATCCCGGAGCGGGAGCTCCGGCTCCTGGTGACCAGCCTCACCGAGGAGATCTTCGTCGGCCTGGCCTACGCCTGCCATCAGCTGGAGGAGGAGGCCGCGGCCGAGATGCTCCGGCGCTGCGGTGCCTTCGACCGGGCCATCCAGCTGCTCGAGGACGATCGCCTGCAGAACGATTGGCAGCGCGCGCTGCTGCGCCTCGCCGAGGACGACGCGGCCGCGCCGCTGCTCAAGGGCTTCGCCACGCGGCGGCTCTACGACCAGGGGTCGCTGGACAGCGAGGCGACATCGGGCCAGCTCTCCCGGGCCCTTTCGCCCGCCCTGGGACCGCGGGACGCCGGCGCCTGGCTCGAGGGCTTCCTGGCCGACGCCGGGCAGCTCCTGCTCCACGACCCCGCGCTCTTCGCCGTGATCGACGACTGGCTGCTGGCCCTGCCGGATGAGAATTTCACCAACCTCTTGCCCATGCTGCGCCGGACCTTCGGCGGCTTCGACGCGATGGAGCGACGCCATCTGCTGACTTTGGTTCGAGAGGGACCGCGCCCGGAGCGCCGCCTCGACCCGGCCGCCGGGCCCGCGGCGCCGCAGGTCGACGAGGCCTTCGAACGCGCCCTGCCGCTGCTGCAGACGATCCTGGGACTGCGCCCATGACCGACGACAAGGGGACTCCCGACGAACGCTGGCGGCGCTGGCGCCTGGCCTTCGGCAACGAGGACGAGGATCCGGCGGGCTTCGGCCTCTCGGCGCGGGACGTCCGCCTCGACCAGGCGCTGAAGATGCTCTACGGCGGCGGCAGCGGCCAGGGCGCCACGAGCAAGAGCCGGCGGGGCGGGCTCGGCGGCTCGGCGCCCCGGGTCGCCCGCTGGCTCGGCGACATCCGGGAGTTCTTCCCCGCGCCGGTGGTCCAGGTCATCCAGCGCGACGCCTTCGACCGCCTGGGCCTGAAGCAGATGCTGCTGGAGCCGGAATTCCTGGCCGCGATGGAGGCCGACGTCCACCTGGTCGCCGACCTGATCAGCCTGGGCTCGGCCATGCCGAAGAAGTCCAAGGAGACGGCGCGCCAGGTCGTCGAGAAGGTGGTCCAGGAACTCATGAAGCGGCTGGAGCAGAAGACGACCGAGACGCTGCGCGGCGCCCTCAACCGCTCGCAGCGCACCTTCCGCCCGCGCTTCTCCGACATCGACTGGCCGACGACGATCCGCGCCAACCTGCGCCATTACCAGCCGGACTACCGGACCGTCGTCCCCGAGAAGCTGATCGGCTTCGGGCGCAAGTCGAAGCGCCTGAGCGACCTGGAGGAGATCATCCTCTGCGTCGACCAGTCCGGCTCCATGGCCAGCTCCGTCGTCTACTCCTCGATCTTCGCGGCGGTCATGGGCTCCATGCCGGCGCTGGATACCAAGCTGGTGGTCTTCGACACCGCGGTGATCGATCTGACCGAGCAGCTCGCCGACCCGGTCGAGGTGCTCTTCGGCGTCCAGCTGGGCGGCGGTACCGACATCAACCAGGCCCTGGCCTACTGCGAGACCCTGGTCCGGCAGCCCACCAAGGCGCATCTGGTCCTGATCACCGACCTCTTCGAGGGCGGCAACGCGGCCGAGATGGTCGAACGGGCCGCCGGCCTGATCGCCAGCGGGGTCAACGTGATCACCCTGCTGGCGCTCAGCGACGACGGCAAGCCCTCCTACGACGAGGAGCTGAGTCAGAAGCTGGCCGCCCTGGACAGCCCGGTCTTCGCCTGCACTCCCGACCTCTTCCCCGACCTAATGGCCGCGGCTCTGAAGCGCGAGGACCTGCAGGCCTGGGCGGCGGCCCGGGACATCGCCCTGGTCCGCGGCGGCGAGGCCTGAGCCAGGACCTGACGGGACTGCCCGCGCGCCCGGAGCTGTGCTATTGCCGAAGGGCCCGCAACCCGGACCTCGAGGCTCGCAATGGACCATCGCACGCTCACCGACGAGGAGCTGGAACGGCACCTCAACCCCCGGGTCGCGGCGCCGGGCTTCGAGGCCCACCTGGCCGACTACGCCGCGCGCAGCGCCGTCAGCCGCGCGAAGCTCGAGGCGGTGCTGGACCTGCCCTTCGGCAAAAGCCCTTTGGAGCGCCTCGATGTCTTCCCCGCCGCGAGCGCGGGCGCGCCGGTCCAGGTCTTCGTCCACGGCGGCTACTGGCGCGCCCTGGACAAGAGCGACCACAGCTTCGCCGCCGAGGCCCTGGTCGCAGCCGGCGCAACGGTGGTCGCGATCAACTACGACCTCTGCCCGGCGGTGACCCTAGACCGGATCGTGGCCCAGACCCGCGCCGCCGTCGCCTGGACCTACCGCAATATCGCGGCCTATGGCGGCGATCCGGAGCGGATCTTCCTCTCCGGGCATTCCGCCGGCGCCCACCTCGCGGTCATGGCGCTGCTGGAGGATTGGCCGGGGCAGCACGGCCTGCCGCCCGAGCCGATCAAGGGGGTGACGGCGATCAGCGGAGTCTACGACCTGGCGCCGGTGCTCCGGATCTCGGTCAACGACGACGTCCGCCTGACCGCGGAGATGGCCGCGCGCAACTCGCCGACGTTGCACCCGCCGCGGCGCGCCCTGCCGCTGCTCCTGGCGGTCGGCGCCGAGGAACCGGCCGGCTGGATCCAGCAGACCCTCGACTTCCGCCGGGCCTTCGAGGCGAGCGCTGGGCCGGCCAGCTTCCTCGAGGTGCCCGACCGCAACCACTTCTCCGTGCTCTACGACCTCGCCGACCCCGAGACGGCGCTCTGCCGCGCGGTCCTGCAGCAGATGGGCCTGGCTTAGTCGGTCTCGGCAGGTCGCATCAATCACGCTGTCATGCCCGGACGTGATCCGGGCATCCATCGTGCCGATTGCGCGACGGATTGCCGGGTCAAGCCCGGCAATGACAGCGGTGGTGAAGTTCCTTGCTTGCTCGACGACAAGTGACATTGCCTCACGGCCAGCCAAGGTCGATGCCACCGTTGGACGCGGGGTCGAGCTCCGGGGCGGCGCGGCCCAGGGGCCTGGCGCTTTCGGGCGGGTCGCAGGGCAGGAAGGTGCCGCTGCCGCGGGCGACCTGCAATTCACCGTCCTCGACCACGATGCGGCCGCGGTTGAGGACCGTAACCGGCCAGCCGGTGATCCGCCGCCCCTCGTAGGGCGTGTAGCCGGCCCGGTCGTGCAGCAGGTCGTAGCTGACGTCGACCGTCTTCTCCGGATCCCAGATCGCCAGGTCCGCGTCGGCGCCGACCGCGAGGCTGCCCTTGCGCGGGTAGAGGCCGTAGAGCCTGGCCGCGTTGGTTGAGGCCAGGGCGACGAAGTCGTTGAGCGACAGGCGGCCGCCACCGACCCCTTCCGAGAACAGCAATGGCAGGCGCAGCTCCAGGCCCGGCACGCCGTTTGCCATCTCCTTGAAGGTGGTCTTGTCGCCGCGCGGCAGCTTGCCGCTCTCGTCGAAGCGATAGGGCGCGTGGTCGGAGGAGAAGACCTGGAAGGTGCCGTTCGCGAGGCCCCGCCACATGGCCTCCTGGTCGGCCGTGTCGCGCGGCGGCGGGCTGCAGCAGAACTTGGCGCCCTCGAGACCGTCGCGATCCAGGTCGGCCGCGGTGAGAAACAGGTACTGCGGGCAGGTCTCGCCGTAGATCTTGAGCCCGCGGGTCTGGGCCGCGCGGATCGCGTCCATCGCCTCCGCCGCCGAGACGTGCACCACCAGCAAGGGCACGTCGAGGAACTCGGCGAGGCGGATCGCGCGGTGGGTGGCCTCGCCCTCGGCGGCCCGGGCATGGCTCAGGGCATGGTGCCGCGGCAGGACGTGGCCGCCCTGCAGCAGGCGCTCGGTCATCCAGGCGATGACATCGTGGTTCTCGGCATGGACCATGACCAGGGCGCCCTCGCGCCGGGCGACGGACAGCACGTCGAGCAGCTGGCGGTCGTCGAGCTTCAGGCGCTCGTAGGTCATGTAGACCTTGAAGGAGCTGTAGCCGTCGCGGATCAGGGCCGGCAGCTCCTGCCCCAGGACGCTCTCGCTGGGGTCGGAGACGATCAGGTGAAAGGCGTAGTCGATCACCGCCTTGGGGCCGGCGCAGGCGTGGTAGTCCTGGACCACCTGGCGCAGGGACTGGCCGCGGTGCTGGGCGGCGAAGGGAATCACCGTGGTGGTGCCGCCGAAGGCGGCGGAGACGGTCGCTGAATGGAAGTCGTCGGCGGTCATCACGCCGGCGGAGGACATCTGCTCGATGTGGCAGTGGCTGTCGACCCCGCCCGGCAGGACGTAGGCGCCCGTGGCGTCGATCTCCCGCACGCCCGGCCCGAGGTCCACACCCAACGCGGCGATCCGCTCGCCTGCGACGCCGACGTCGCAGCGCATGGTGTCGCCGGCCGTGACGACGGTGCCGCCACGCACCACCAGATCGAAGTCGGCCATCCCGCGCCTCCCAGACCTCTTCAGCTCTCCCGCGCGCGGACGCGCGGGAGCACTCTAGCGCAGCGGCTGGGTTGCCGGTCAACGTTTCCTCCGCGCCAGGCACCGGGTCGGCCCGCAAGGACGAGACAAAGGAGGACCCGCACAGGCCTGCGGCCTCTTGACCCTTGCGGCCAGACCCGGCCCGGCCAAGAATGCGACTGTGTTCGGCAGCGAACAGCGGCGGCCACCACAGACGACAGCGAGGAGAGGTCCTGGCATGGAAAGCGGCGGAACGTCCCAGGGCAGCGACGCCTTCATAGAGCGCAGCTTGAACGTCGCAATCCGTGTTGGCCTTGTACTGCTTCTGATCGCCTGGTGCTTCACCGTCGTGCGACCCTTCGTTGCGCCGATCATCTGGGGCATCATCATCGCGGTCGCGACTCATCCGGCCTACGTCCGCCTGCAATGGGCGCTCAGGGGACGGAGCGGCCTGGCGGCAACGGTCTACGTCGTGATCTTCCTCCTGGTGGTGATCACCCCGGCGCTCCTGCTGGCCGGCACCCTGGTCGATGCGGTGCGTTTCGTCGCGAACGACTTGAGCGACGGCGTGCTGGACCTGCCGCCGCCACCGACGGAGATCGAGGCCTGGCCGTTCGTCGGCAAGCCGCTATTCGAATTCTGGGTCCTGGCTTCGACCAATATTCAGGAGGCTCTGGGCCAGCTCGAGCCGGAGCTCAAGGTGATTGGCAGCTGGCTGCTCAACTTCGTTGGTACGGTTGCCATCGGCTTGCTGCAGTTCATCGTCGCGATCTTCATTGCCGCCGCGTTGCTGGTGAATGCGGCCGGCGGCGAGCGGGTCGCGGGCGATATCGCGACTCGCCTCATGGGAGAGCGGGGACCGGTCTACGCCGACCTGGCGCGCGCGACGATTCGCAGTGTCGCTTACGGCATCCTGGGCGTCGCGCTGATCCAGTCGATCCTCGCCGGGCTCGGCTTCCTGGCCGTCGGCCTGCCCGGTGCCGGGCTGCTGGCGCTGATCTGCCTCCTCCTCATCGTCGTGCAGATCGGACCAACCCTGGTGATGATCCCGGTTGTGATCTACGAGTTCTACGCCGCCGACATCACGACCGCGATCATCTTCGCCATCTGGTGTTTTCTCGTCACCATCCTCGACAACGTCCTCAAGCCCTTCGTCCTCGGACGCGGCGTGAAGGTGCCGTTGCTGGTTGTCTTCGTCGGCGCCATCGGCGGCATCCTCTCGATGGGAATTCTCGGCCTCTTCGTCGGGCCGGTGGTGCTGGCGCTCGGCTATACCCTCTTCACCGCCTGGATGGAGGACGGGCTGCGGCCGGCACCGGCCGTCGCCGCACCGACCGAGGAGCCCTGATGCCGGCTTCTTTCGACGCTCAGACGCCGCGCCGGGCCCGGCCGAGCCAGATGACGGCGCCGTGAGCGCTCATTATCCATTTGTGCAACAAGCTCGCGAATGGGTGGCGGATCGCGTTTCCGGCCGGAAGACGCCCTGCTTCCGGAGAAGAGCCTGCCGCTGCAGGACCGCGGGGGCTTGCCGCCGGGAAACGATCGGCGCTTAATCCTTGTGGCGTGCAGGTATCGCCGGGCGGCCTGGGCTCGCCGGTGCGAGATCGGTCGGCCCGAGGACGATGGCATTGGTGTCGGGAGAGAAGGCAGCAACCATGCGATATGAAGCCCCCGAGACGATCGAGGCGGCGGTGGCCTTGCTCGCCGACGAGCCCGGCCCGGCCCGTGTGCTGGCGGGAGGCACCGATCTCCTGGTCCAGTTGCGCTCCGGCCTCACAGAACCGGAGCTCGTGGTCGACGTGAAGCGGATTTCGGCGATGCGGAGGATCACGCCGGAGGCGGGCGGCTTCCGCATCGGCGCCGCGGTCTCTGCGGCGGAGCTGAGCGAGCACGAGGGGGTCTGCGACCTTTGGCCCGGCGTGGTCGACGCTGCCGAGCTCATCGGCTCCTCCCAGATCCAGAGCCGGGCCACCCTTGCCGGCAATCTCTGCAACGCCTCGCCGGCCGCCGATACCGTCCCGGCCTTGGTCGCCGCCGATGCTGTCGCCAGCATCGCCGGGCCCCGTGGCAGGCGCGCGCTGCCGGTGGCCGAGGTCGCCGTCGCGCCCGGCAAGACCGCCTTGGCAGCAGGCGAGCTGGTGGAATCGATCTTTCTGCCCGCCCGGCCGAGCAAGGCGTCCGATGCCTACTTGCGCTTCATCCCGCGGACCGAGATGGACATTGCCGTGGTCGGCGCCGGGGTCAGCCTGGTGCTGGAGGATGACGGCACCTGCCGCGCGGCGCGGGTCGCCTTGGGCGCCGTGGCGGCGCGCGTGCTCCTGGTCGAAGAGGCGGCCGCGGCCCTGATCGGGACGCCCCTCGACGGCGCGGCCCTGGACGCGCTGGCGGCTGCGGCCTCGGCCGCCTGCCAGCCGATCGACGACAAGCGCGGCACGATCGAATTCCGAACCGAGGTCGCCGGCGTCCTGGCACGGCGGGCGGCGGAGACGGCGCTGGCGCGCGCCAAGGCCAAGACCTAGGAGAGACGATGTCCCAGATCCATGTCACGACCACGGTGAACGGCGACGCTGTCGAGCTGCTCTGCGAGCCGGAGGAGACCCTGCTCGACGTGCTGCGCGACCGGCTCTGCCTGACCGGCAGCAAGGAAGGCTGCGGCACCGGCGACTGCGGCGCCTGCAGCGTCTTGCTCGATGACCGCCTGGTCTGTTCCTGCCTGGTCCTGGGCGCCGAGGCCGAAGGCCGGGAGATCCGCACCATCGAGGGCCTGGCCGAAGGCGAGCACCTGCATCCCCTGCAACGCAAGTTCCTGGAGCACGCGGCCCTGCAGTGTGGCGTCTGCACGCCGGGCTTTCTGATGGCGGCCAAGGCGCTGCTGGATCGCAATCCGGATCCGAGCGAGACCGAGGTTCGCTACTGGCTGGCCGGCAACCTCTGCCGCTGCACCGGCTACGACAAGATCGTGCGCGCGGTTCTCGACGCCGCGCGCGAACTGAGGACGACGAGCCATGCCGCTTGATGTGAAGTCCGACCTTGAGAAGCGGAGCTTCTCGACCGTCGGCACCCGGCCCCTGCGCCCGGACGGCGTCGACAAGGTGACCGGCCGCGCCCGCTTCGGCGCCGACATGACCGCGCCGGGCATGCTGATCGGCAAGATCCTGCGCAGCCCCCACCCCCACGCCCGGATCCGCGCCATCGACGTCTCCAGGGCCGGCGCTTTGCCCGGCGTCAAGGCCGTGGTCACCCGCGATGACTTCGAAGACCGGGACGACGACCTGCGCGACCTGCTGCACAACGTCATGGCCCGGGACAAGGCACTCTACGAGGGCCACGCCGTGGCCGCGGTCGCGGCGGCCTCCACGGCGGTGGCCAGGAAGGCTCTGCGCCTGATCGAGGTCGACTACGAAGCGCTGCCCCACGTCACCGACGTCGAGGCCGCGATGGCGGCCGACGCACCGCTGCTGCACGAGGACCTCTTCACCGAGGGAGTCGAGCCGGCGCCGACGAGACCGTCCAACGTCGCCAAGCGTTCCGAGTGGGTTCTGGGCGACATCGAGGCCGGCTTCGCCCGGGCGGACGAAGTCGTCGAGCGCAGCTTCCGCACCGAGGCGGCGCATCAGGGATACATCGAGCCCCACGCCTGCCTGGCCAGCCTGGGCGCCGACGGCCAGGGCGAGCTCTGGTGCTGCACGCAGGGCCACTTCATGGTGCGCGACACCTGTGCCGCCCTGCTCGGCATCGACACCTCGGGGCTGCGGGTGACGGCCTCGGAGATCGGCGGCGGCTTCGGCGGCAAGACCACGGTCTTCATCGAGCCAGTGGCGCTCGCCCTGTCGCGCAAGGCCGGCCGACCGGTCAAGCTGGTCATGTCGCGCGACGAGGTGTTCCGCGCCAGCGGTCCGACCGCCAGCACCGCGGTCCGGGTCAAGATGGGCGTCACCAAGGACGGCCGCATCACCGCCGGCGAGGCCGAGCTCAAGTATCAGGGCGGCGCCTTCCCGGGCTCGCCGGTCGAGCTCGGCGCCATGACGGCTTTCGCCTGCTACGACCTGGAGCACGTCAAGGTGGTCGGTTACGACGTCGTCGCCAACCGGCCCAAGCAGGCTGCCTACCGGGCCCCTGGCGCGCCCATGTCGGCCTTCGCGGTGGAAAGCGTCGTCGACGAGCTGGCCGGCAGGATCGGCATCGACCCGATCGAGCTGCGTCTGAAGAACGCCGCCAAGGAAGGCACCAAGGCCGCCTACGGACCGCGCTTCGGACCGGTCGGCTTGGTCGAGACCCTCAAGGCGGTCAGGAGCCATCCGAACCGCGCCGAGCCGCTCGGCCCCAACCAGGGGCGCGGCATCGCCAGCGGGTTCTGGTTCAACTTCGGCGGCCAGACCTGCGTCTCGCTCAACATCAACGAGGACGGCACGGTCGTCCTGGCGGTCGGCACGCCCGACATCGGCGGCTCGCGGGCCTCGATGTGCCTGATGGCGGCCGAGGCGCTGGGCATCGACTACGACCGGGTCCGGGCCATCGTCGCCGATACCTCATCGCTGGGCTACAACGACGTGACCGATGGCAGCCGCACCACCTTCGCCAGCGGCATGGCGACGATCCACGCCGCCGAAGACGCGATCCAGAAACTCTGCTCCCGCGCCGCCCAGACCTGGGGGATCCCGGTCGAGGCGGTGGAGTGGGCGCAGGGCCAGGCCCGCCCGGCCGGCTCCAACGCCGGCGACTTCGAGCCCTTGTCCCTGAAGGACATCGCCGCCACGGCCGCCAACACCGGCGGGCCAATCGCCGGACACCACGAATACTCTGCCGAGAACGCGGGGCCCAGCTTCGCCACGCACATGGTCGACGTCGAGGTCGACCCGGAGACCGGCCGCGTCACGATCCTGCGCTACACCGTGGCCCAGGATGCCGGCAAGGCGGTCCATCCTGCCTACGTCGAGGGGCAGTTCCAGGGCGGCGCGGCCCAGGGTGTCGGCTGGGCGCTCAACGAGGAGTACATCTACGGCGCCGACGGCAAGCTGCAGAACCCGGGCTTCCTGGACTATCGGGTCCCGGTCGCATCCGACCTGCCGATGATCGACACCGTCATCGTCGAAGTGCCGAACCCCGGCCATCCCTACGGCGTGCGCGGGGTCGGCGAGTCCTCCATCGTGCCGCCCCTGGCGGCCGTCGCCAACGCGGTCTCCGCCGCCACGGGGCTGCGGCTGACCGAGGTGCCCATGTCGCCGCCGCGGATCCTCAAGGCCCTGAACGATGCCAAGGGGGCCGGGGCAAAGGACGGCTGAGCCCATGGTTCGGGTCACCCTCGCCGGGCCCTTGCAGGCGGCGGCCGACGGCCGGTCCGAGTTCGAGCTGGAGGCCGCCAACATCCGCGAACTGCTGACCCGCCTCAGCGAGGATCATCCCAAGCTCAAGCCGGTGATCGAGAAGGGCGTCACCGTGGCGATCGACGGCGAGCTCTACCGCAGCGCCTGGTTCCAGCCCATCCCGCCCGGCAGCGAGGTCCACATCCTGCCCCGCATGGCCGGGGGCTAGATCAAACTGCGCTCAATTGGACTCAATTGAGCGCAGATAATTTGATCTATCTCATATAGATAGAGCAGCTCATCTGCGTTCGAATGAACGCAGGCTGTTCTAGCGTGGTGGTTCCTAAGTTCGTTGTTTCAGAGACTTGGTGGCGGTGCAGGCAGTCTCGAGCGAACCCGCCTCTGGGACTTGGCTTGCTGGTCCTAACGGCAGCTACCATAACCTCCGCCGCGCGAATGCGTGGCCGGAGCCGGATTTCAAATAGCGCTCAAACGATACCGCCTTGGCCTCATCAGAGAATGCGACATACGTCACCAGCCGCCACGGCTTGAACTTGGCGGTGTGCGCGGACTTGCCAGAATTGTGGTCTGCGATCCGTTGCTTGAGATCGGTTGTCAGGCCAACATAGCGATGTGGCGGTTGCTGAACGCTCTCAATCAAATAGACGTAATGCATGTCGGAAGCCCTTCTTCGCTAAAGCTTCGAAGGGCAACCTGCTTCGCATGGGAGATCGCGGCAAATCCTGCGAAGCGCGGAGCGCGAAGCAGGATGGCGGAGGGGGTGGGATTCGAACCCACGATACGGCTCTTCACCGTATACGCACTTTCCAGGCGCGCGCCTTCGACCGCTCGGCCACCCCTCCGCGTCGGCATCCGGGGACGATGGAGGCCCCGACGCGGGGCGGGACGTTAGCCCGCGGCAGCCCCGGATGCAACGGCATTGGCGCGGTCCCCGGACGGAAGCCGCGGCCCCGCGGCAACGGTGCTGCCAGCGGCTGTCAGCAGGCGCCGCCGGCACGGCTGGCCTGGACGCGGCGGGCCTGCTAGCTTGCGCCGATGGCCGCACGACGTTCCGGACGCATCCTCTTGGCCGGCCTTTGGTGTCTGACCGGCCTGCTTCTTCTGATCGCCGCTGCGCTTCTGGGCCTGGCCGTCTTCGGCGAGGCCGAGGCCGGTGGCACCCGTTTCATGGCGTTGGGCGCCCTGTGGTTCTGGCTCAGCCCGGGCAGCCTGAACCTGGTGCAGTCGGTGACCGAGCGCTACCTTTCGGTCGCCCTCTGGGATCATCTGATCTTCCCCCTGGTGCAGCAGCCGGCGGTGGTGGTCTTCGGACTCGCGGGCGTCGGTTTCGGCATCATCGCCTGGCTTCTGGGGCGACGACATGCATGACCTCTGCAGCCACTTCGCAATCCTGGCCCGCAACAACCTCTGGTCCAACCACCGGCTCCACGGCGCTTGCGCGCAGCTCAGCGGTGGCGAGTACCGCAAGCCGCGCCGCGCCGCCTTCTTCGGCTCGATCCACGGCACCCTGAACCACATCCTGCTGATCGATCGCTATTACCTGGACCGCCTGGCGGGACGGGCGGAGGACCGCTTCGACTACCACGTCGAGCTCGCCCCCGACCTGCCGGGGCTGACCGCGGCCCAGGAAAGCGCGGATCGTCGGCTGCTGGACTTGACCCTGTCCCTGAGCGAGGCCGGTCTCGAGGCGCCGGTGACGCTCAGCGGCTATGATGGCAAACCGCTCCAGGACCCGGTGCGCAGCGTGCTGCTGCACCTCTTCCTGCATCAGGTCCACCATCGCGGCCAGGTCCATGCCCTCCTGAAGGAGACTCCGGTCGAGCCGCCGCAGCTGGACGAGTTCTTCCTGTCGCAGGATCTCGGCCGGCGCGAAGCGGAACTGCGGGAGCTCGGGCTGGTCTGACGGCGCCTCGGACCGAGGATCTCGACCCGCGACTCGAGAAGTGCTTGGAACAAGGCATGGACAATCCATAAATCTATCCGGAACACTGTGCCGCGACTCGGCGCGCGAGCCTGGTCCGGGATTCGCCCGGACCTTTAGCGGAAACGGGGCGCGAAACCGTCGGGCGCGCGGATTTCGCACCGGAAGGTCGGCATGATCGGACGACTCCTCCTCGCGGCGGTACTCGGGTTGAGCTTGGCGGCCTGCGCGAAGCGGACGGAGCCGGGGGACCTGGCCGCAAGCTGGGTCGGCCAACCGGTCGGCGCGCTGATCGCGAGCTGGGGCGTGCCGGACAAGATCGAGGACGACCTAGGCGGGCACAGGGTCTACTCCTGGCATGCCGAGCGCCGCTACGTCCAACCGCCCCAATGCAGCTCGACGGGCTTTCGCAGCGTCGGGCCCTGTATCCCGGGCCGGGTCCTGATCCTGGGTTGCGACTTCGAGTTCGAAGCCGATGCCGAAGGCGAGATCCTCGCGGCCAGCGGCCGCGGCGACTGCCTGCCGCTGCGCCGGCTTTCCCCGCCCGGATTCTGACACCGATCTCAGGCCCCAAGGCCTGCCCGTGGGCGGCTTCGCCTCAGCCGTCGTCCATCTTGAGGGCGGCGATGAAGGCGGACTGCGGGATCTCGACGTTGCCGAACTGCCGCATGCGCTTCTTGCCCTTCTTCTGCTTCTCCAGCAGCTTGCGCTTGCGGGTCACGTCGCCGCCGTAGCACTTGGCCGTGACGTCCTTGCGGAGCGCGCTGACCGTCTCGCGGGCGATGACCTTGCCGCCGATCGCCGCCTGGATCGCGATCTTGAAGAGCTGTCGTGGGATCAGGTCCTTGAGCCGCTGGCAAAGCGCCCGGCCCCGGGTCTCGGACTGGCTGCGGTGGACGATCATGGCCAGGGCGTCGACCGGCTCCTGGTTGACCAGGATCGAGACCTTGACCAGGTCCGCCTCCTGGTAGTGGTCGATCTGGTAGTCGAAGCTGGCGTAGCCCCGGCTGATCGACTTGAGACGGTCGTAGAAGTCGTAGACCACCTCGTTCAGCGGCAGGTCGTAGACCACCATGGCCCGGTTGCCAGCATAGGTCAGGTCGGACTGAATGCCGCGCCGGTCTTCGCAGAGCTTGAGCACCGCGCCGAGGTAGTCGTCGGGAACCAGGATCGTCGCCTTGATCCAGGGCTCCTCCATCTTGGTGATCCGGGTGACCTCGGGCAGATCGGCCGGGTTGTGCAGCTCCAGCATGCGGCCGTCGGTCAGGTGGACCTTGTAGATCACGCTGGGCGCAGTGGTGATCAGGTCGAGCTTGAACTCCCGCTCCAGGCGCTCCTGGATGATCTCCAGGTGCAGCAGCCCCAGGAATCCGCAGCGGAAGCCGAAGCCCAGGGCGGTCGAGGTCTCCGCCTCGTACTCGAAGCTGGAATCGTTGAGGGCCAGCTTGGCCAGGCTCTCGCGCAGGTCCTCGTAGTCGGCGGCGTCGGCCGGGAAGAGGCCGCAGAAGACCACCGGCACGCTGGGCTTGAAGCCGGCCAGCGCGGTCTCGGCGGGGCGCCGCTCCTCGGTCAGGGTGTCGCCGACCTGGCAGTCGGCGACCGACTTGATCGAAGCGGTCAGGAAGCCGATCTCGCCCGGGCCCAGTTCGCCGGTGTTCTGCATCTTCGGCGAGAAGACCCCGACCCGGTCGACCTGGTGGACCGCGCCGGTCGCCATCATGCGGATCTTGGCGCCGGTCTTGAGCCGGCCGTCGACCACCCGGACCAGGGTCACCACGCCCAGATAGGCGTCATACCAGGAATCGACCAGCAGGGCCTTGAGCGGCGCATCGGGATCGCCTACGGGCGGCGGCAGGCGCCGGACCAGGGCTTCGAGGACCTCCCCGACCCCCTGCCCGGTCTTGGCCGAGATCTCGACGGCGTCCGAGGCGTCGAGGCCGATGACCTCCTCGATCTGCGCCTTGACCCGCTCGGGCTCGGCAGCCGGCAGGTCGATCTTGTTGAGCACCGGGACGACCTCGTGGTCGTTGTCGATCGCCAGGTAGACGTTGGCCAGGGTTTGGGCCTCGACTCCCTGGCTGGCGTCGATCAGCAGCAGCGAGCCCTCGCAGGCGGCCAGGGAGCGGCTGACCTCGTAGGTGAAGTCGACGTGGCCCGGGGTGTCGATCAGGTTGAGCTGATAGGTCTCGCCATCTTGTGCCTGGTAAGAGAGGCGCACGGTCTGGGCCTTGATGGTGATGCCCCGCTCGCGCTCCAGCTCCATGGAATCGAGCAGCTGCTCGCGCATCTCGCGGTCCTCGACCGCACCGCAGAACTGGATGATGCGGTCGGCCAGGGTCGACTTGCCGTGGTCGATGTGCGCGATGATCGCGAAGTTGCGGATATGCGAAAGCTCGGTCATGGCCCCGACGCGGAATGGCTGTCGGGCAGCTATCTAAGGCCCGGCGGGGCCAAAGACAAGGAAAGACCGCCGGGCGGTCACGCCGGGCCGGCGCCGCGCCCTGGGCGCACCACCAGGACATAGTGGACCGCGAAGATCACGACCGTGGCGAAGAGGGTGAACTCGTAGCCCTCGGGCTCGGTGACGAAGACCGTCGGCGTCCGATAGCCGTCGCCCGCGGCGCCCTGGATCAGGAAGGCGAAGAGGTTGATTCCCAGGTGCACGCCTAGGGGATGCTCAAGGCCGTCGCCGGTCACCGCCAGAAAGGTCAGGTAGAAGGCCATGATGCCGTAGACCGCGACCGCCCAGAGGCCGCCCTGCAAAACCGGGCCGTTGTTCAGATGGGCGCCCCAGAACAGCAGGGTCGGCAGCAAGATCGCCGCCCAGGGCCGGGTGAAGAAGCGGCCGATCGCCTGCACCAGGTAGCCGCGGAAAAAGACCTCCTCCGACAGCACCTGAATCGGCACCAGGATCAGGACCAGGGGCAGAAAGAGCAGGAAGGCCTGGGGATCGAGGACGAAGACCACGGCCTCGGGCGACAACAACCGGCCGGCCGCCAGGACCGCCAGGGCCAGGACCAGGATCACCGCGAGGCTGCTCAGGGTCTGGGACCACCGGAAACGGGCCCGTCCGGTCAGCAGGCTGCGCGGGCTGCGGCCGTGCACCAGCCTGTTGGCCAGGAACACCGCCATCAGCAGGAAGACGAAGGGCAGCATGACGAAGCCGAAGCTGAACAGGGCCGTTGACAGGGGCTGCTCGCGCCAGTCGCCCCGCGCCAGCGACTCGATCCCGGAGGGATCGAAAGCCCCCAACAGCATGCCCGCGACCAACATGCCCAGCAGCAAGATCACGAGGATCAGAGGCAGCGAGAGGGCGAAGAGCCAGGGCGCGCTCCTGCCGAGGCGGCCCTGCTCCCAGAAGCGCTTCTGCGGCGGCTGCGCGGCCGCGAGGCCGGCATCGAAGGTGGCGTCGCTCATGCGGGGTCCTGTGGTCTGGCACCGGACTATAGCGCCGGACCGCTCTCCAGAAGGTGAATCCCCAGGCCGCCGACGGCTTTCGGCTCCCGCTTGACATCGGCGATCGGACCACCCAAATCTTTTCGGACCGAATGGTTCGGAAACCGCTTCGAGACCCGGACAAGGCGCCATGGGCCGACCCAAGACCTTCGACGAGACCGCCGCCCTCGACCAGGCGATGGAAGTCTTCTGGGCCAAGGGCTACGCGGCGACCTCGCTGACCGACCTCCTGGCCGCCACCGGGCTCAGCAAGAGCAGCCTCTACGAAACCTTCGGCAGCAAGCACGACCTCTTCCTCAAGGCCCTGGAGCGCTACCGCGATGTCGTGGTCGCGCGCAGCATCGCGGCACTGGAGACCGGCATGCCCGCGCGCGCCGCGATTCGCGGCGCCTTCACCCAGGTGGTCGAGGGCTGCACCGAGGCCGCCGGGCCGCGCGGCTGCTTCTCCAACAACTGCGCGGTCGAGCAGGCGGCCCGCGACCCCGCCGCCTGTCGCCGGGTGATGGAGGTCTTCGGCCGCTTCGAGGCGGCCTTCGAGGCCGCGGTCCGGCGCGGCCAGGCGGCCGGCGAGATCTCTCCCGAGCGCGACCCCAAGGCCCTGGCCCGCTACCTGAACTCCGCGCTCAACGGCCTGATCGTGGTCAGCAAGACCCGGCCAGTGCGCGAGGATCTGACCGACGTCGTGGAGATCACCCTCAAGGCTCTGGACTGACTTGCTTATTTGACCAAATTGGACCGATCGGTCCATTATCTGACCCGCCCACAGGGGCATGATCGAGGAGAACGAGGATGCCGAAAGACCAGATCGAAAAGGGCCAGACCGAGGCCGCGGTGTTGTTCCGGCCGGGGCGGCTGGGCGCGCTGACCCTGCCCAACCGGGTGATCATGGCGCCGCTGACCCGCAACCGGACCGGCCGCGACGGCGTCCCCGGACCGCTCAACGTCGAGTACTACCGGCAGCGCGCCTCGGCCGGTTTGATCATCACCGAGGCCACCGACATCTCGCCTCAGGCCCGCGGCTATCCCGACACCCCGGGGATCCACAGCCGCGACCAGGTCGAGGGCTGGCGCCGGGTGACCGAGGCCGTCCACGCCGCCGGCGGCCGGATCTTCCTGCAGATCTTGCACACCGGGCGGATCTCCCATGCCTCGCTGCAGCCGGGCGGTGCCCGGCCGGTCGCGCCCTCGGCGATCCGGCCGGCCGGCGAGGCCATGACCTATGACGGCCTGCAGCCCTTCGGCACCCCGCGGGCCCTGGAGACCCAGGAGATAACGGGCATCGTCGCCGACTTCCGCCGGGCCGCGGAGAACGCCGAGGCGGCCGGCTTCGACGGGGTCGAGATCCACGCCGCCAATGGCTACCTGCTGGACCAGTTCCTGCGCGACGGCAGCAACCGCCGCGACGACGCCTACGGTGGTTCGGTCGAAAACCGGGCCCGGCTGCTGCTCGAGGTCGTGTCGGCGGCGGCCGAGGTGCTCGGCGCCGGACGGGTCGGCGTCCGCCTTTCGCCGCTCAACAGCTTCAACGACATCCGCGACGGCGACCCGCAGGGAACCTTCCTGCGCGTCGCCGGACTGCTGGCGCCCATGGGCCTCGCCTACCTCCACGTCGTCGAGGGCGACATGACCGGCCAGGAGAACGCGGAACTCGACCACGGCCGCTTGCGCGAGGCCTTCGGCGGACCCTATATCGCAAATAACGGCTATGACAGGTCGCGAGCGATCGAGGCGATCGCCGGCGGCCAAGCGGACTTCGTCGCCTTCGGGAGCCTGTTCCTGGCGAACCCCGACCTTCCGGAGCGGTTCCGGCGCGACGCCCCGCTGAACACGCCGATCCGCGAGACCTTCTACGGCGGCGACGGCCGTGGCTATACGGATTATCCCTTCCTCGAGGAAGGGACTCTCAGCGCCGCCTGACCCCTCTCCAGGCGGTCGCTGGTGGCAGGCCCACCGTACGGGGCGGTGGGCCTGCTTGCGGTCTGAGGCCGGGTCCGACCGTGCCGTTCAGTCCGCCGCCGAGGCGAAGGGCCCGCCGAAGCCCGGCAGCAGCTTCACGTCGACATAGACCAGCCGGTGGTCCGAGGCGGAGACCAGGGCGGCCAAGGGGTCCCCCTGGATCGGCCAGAAGACCTCGGCGCGCTTGATCCGCAGCTGGCGCGACGCCAGCACGTAGTCGACCCGCAGGTTGCCGGGGCTGGGCGCGGCGTCGCCGAAGTCGGCGGTGTCGAAGGCCGGATCGCCCCGGTGTGTGTCGTTCTCCCCGCCCTGGAGGGCCGCCGCCTCGACCCCGCCGTCGCTGGCCGGCACCGGCCGCCGGGCGATCAGCGGGTTGCGCAGCAGCTGCCGCGCCGCGTTGCCGGTGCTGTCGCCGTCGAAGGGGTCGGCGTTGAGGTCGCCCAGCACCACGAAGGGCCGGCCGAAGCGCAGGCCGCCGCGCCGCCCCGCGTCGTCGTAGATGTAGCGGCCGCGGAAGGGCAGCACGTAGTCCGACCAGAAGCGGATCTCGTCGTGGTTGCGGGTGCCGTTGCGGTCCTCGGGCCCGTCGAAGACCGGCGGGGTGGGATGGCTGGCCAGGAGGTGGACGACCCGGCCGGCGACCTCGATCGGGACGTCCCAATGGCTCTTGGAGGAGAGGCGGAAGACCGCCAGCTCCTCGGCCGAGTGCCAGTCCTCAGGCTCGGGCGTGGCAGGGTCGTCCGGCAGCAGGGCGCCGGGCATGTCCTTCCAGAGGAAGTTGCGGAAGGTCCGCACCTGCGCCTCCCGGATCGGGTGCTTGGACAGCAGCACCATGGCGAAGTGGCCGGGAAAGAACCCGAAGCCGAAGGCGTCGTTGCCGCCGCCGATGCTGCCGTCGTTGTCCAGGTCGAGGCCAGAAGGCACGCCGGTGTTCGAGGGCGCCAGGAAGACGTGGTCGAAGCGGATCGGCGCGGCGCCGTTCTGCGGCACCTCGAGGAAGTTCTCCAGGAAGAGCGCGAGGGCCCGGCTCTCGCCGCCGTCGTTCTCATCGAAGTTGAACTCGTTGATCAGCAGCACGTCGGGATCGACCCGCTGGATGATCTCGGCGATCGCCCGCGCCTGGGGATCCGACGGGTCCGCGAGCTGCGCCTCCAGCCCGCCCAGGCTGAAGGGGCTGAGCGAGGCGTTGAAGGTCGCGACCCGCAGGGTCGTGGCGCGGAAGGGAAAGCCGTCGTCGGCCGAGGCGGCGGTAGCGGTGAGCGCGACGCCGGCAAGGGCCAGGGTTGCAGCCGCAAGACGGAAGCTTCCGCGAAGAAAAGGCATGTCGAAATCCCCTGGAACGGCGTTTCCCCAGGCGCGGCCGCGACGACCACCCGCAACCTCGAAGTGTTCCGGCCCAGCATGACACAACGCCGTCATCCGGGTGATAGCTTTGTGACGGGATGGGATTGATGAGGAAGGCGCAATCCCGACCTGGAGATGCTACCCAATCGATACCCACACCACTGTCATGCCCGGGCTTGACCTGGGCATCCATCGAGCAACTGGCACCATGGATAGCCGGGTCAAGCCCGGCTATGACAGAAAGAGGAGCCAAGGGTGGGTTGCGTTGGAGTGAGGCGCTGCATGTCCACCACCGCCGACCGCGTCATCGAGATCTTCGCCGCCGCGCCCTGGCGCCTCGACGCCCTGCGCGCGGTGGCGGCGCTCGGCCTGCCGGATTGCTGGGCCGCGGCCGGCGTCCTGCGCAACCCGATCTGGGACAGCCTGCACGGCTACGCCGCGGCAACGCCGCTCAACGACTTGGACATGGTCTACTTCGATCCAAAAGACCACACGAAGGAGCGGGATCGGACGCTGGAGGCGGAGCTGCGGAAGCTGTCCCCCGGCCTGCCCTGGTCCATCCGCAACCAGGCCCGCATGCACCACACCAACGGCGACCGGCCCTACACTTCGACCGAAGACGCGCTGCGCCACTGGCTGGAGACGGTCTCGGCGGTCGGCATCCGCCTGACCGGGACGGGCGAGCTCGAGCTGCTCGCCCCTTTCGGTTTCGACGACATCTTCGCCCTGACCGTGCGCCCGACCCCGCACGCCCGCGCCAAGCGATCGGGCGCTTACCGGGCTCGAATGGCCCGGAAGAACTGGCCGGCAACTTGGCCGCGAGTCAATGTGCTGGCGGAGTAAACCTCAGCCCCGCAGCACCCCACCCGTCGCCTTCTCGACCTGCTGGACGACCTTCTGGCCGATGGCGTCGATCTCGGCGTCGGTCAGGGTGCGGTCGCGGGGCTGGATGGTGACGGCGATGGCGAGGGACTTCTTGCCGTCCTCGACGCCCTGGCCCTGGTAGACGTCGAAGACGTCGACCCGGGTCACCATCGCCTTGTCGGCCCCCCTGGCGGCGCGCAGCAGCTTCTCGGCCGGCAGCTCGGCGTCGACCACGAAGGCGAAGTCGCGCTCCAGCGGCTGCAGGGCCGAGGTCTGGAGCGCCGGGCGCAGCTTACCGCTCGCCTTGGCCTTGGGCGCCGGGATGGTGCCCAGATGGACCTCGAAGGCGACCACCGGGCCCTTGAGATCGATGGCGCGCAGCACCTTGGGATGCAGCTCGCCGAAGTTGGCCAGGACCTTGGGGCCCAGGCGCAGGCAGCCGGAGCGGCCGGGATGGTACCAGCCGGGCGCGTCGGCGGTGACCTGCAGGTTCTCGACCGGCGCGCCGCAGGCGGTCAGCGCCGCCAGGGCGTCGGCCTTGGCGTCGAAGGCGTCGACCTCTCGCGCGCCCGCCCAGTGGCGCGGACCGAAGGACCCGGCGCGCAGGCCCGCGGCGACCTCGTCCTGGCCGTGGGGCGTGTTGTCGCGGTACTGGCCGCCGATCTCGAAGAGCGCAGCGTCGCCCAGGCCCTTGTCGGCGGCGCGCGCCGCGGCGACCGCCAGGTTGGGCAGGATCGAGGGCCGCATGACGTCGAGGTCGGCGCTGATCGGGTTGAGCAGCCGCAGGCTCTCCGGTACTTCGGCGAAGAGCCGGGCCAGCTCCGAGGACATGAAGGAGAAGGTCACGGTCTCGTCCAGGCCGCGCCAGGCCAGGGCGTTGCGGGCGAAGGTCTCGCGCCGCTGCGCCAGGGTCAGCACGCCGTGGGACAGCACGGTCTCGCGCACCAGCGGCACCACGGGGATCTCGTCGTAGCCGTGGATCCGCAGCACCTCCTCGACCAGGCAGGCCTCGCCCTCGACGTCGGGGCGCCAGGAGGGCACCTGGATCGCGATCGCCTTCTTGCCCGCTTCGACCTCGAAGCCGAGGCGCTCCAGGATCTCGCGCTGACGCTCGGCCGGCAGATCGAGGCCGCCGAGGGTGGCGCTGCGCTCCGGTCGCAGGGCGATCTCGCGCCGCCAGTCCGGGATCGTGCCGGCGGTGACCACCTGGCTCGCTTCGCCGCCGCAGATCTCCAGGATCAGGCGCGCCGCGACCTCGGGCCCCCAGCGGGCCGATTCCGGATCGAGCCCGCGCTCGAAGCGGTAGCGGGCGTCGGAGATAATGCCAAGTTTGCGGCCGGTGGCGGCGGTGCGCACCGGATCGAAGAGCGCGACCTCGAGGAAGACCTCGGTGGTCTCCTCGGTGCAGCCCGAGAGCTCGCCGCCCATGACCCCGCCAATGCCCTGCAGGCCGGCCTCGTCGGCGATGACCGCCATCTCGGCGTCCATGACGTAGGACTTGCCGTCGAGGGCCAGGATCTCCTCGCCCGCTTGGGCCAGGCGCATGGTCAGGTCGCCCTCGAGCTTGGCGGCGTCGAAGACGTGGAGCGGCCTGCCCAGGTCGAAGGTGACGAAGTTGGTGATGTCGACCAGGGCCGAGATCGGCCGGAGGCCGATCGACAGCAGGCGGTCCTGCAGCCATTTGGGCGAGGGCCCGTTCTTCACGCCGCGGAAGCTGCGCCCGGCGACGAAGGGGCAGGCCTCGGCCGTGTCCTCGGAGAAGTCGCGCAGCCACTTGACCGGGCTGTCGAAGCTGCCCGGCACCTCGGCGAAGTCGTGGGGCTTGAGGGTCCCGAGGCCCGCCGCCGCCAGGTCCCGCGCCACGCCGCGCACGCCGAGGCAGTCGCCCCGGTTGGGGGTGATCGCGATGTCGATGACCGGGTCGTCGAGACCCATGACCGTGGCGAAGGGCGCGCCGAAGGGGGCGTCCGCGGGCAGCTCGATGATGCCCTCGTGCTCGTCGGAGAGGCCCATCTCGCGCTCGGAGACCAGCATGCCGTTGGACTCGACGCCGCGGATGGTGCCCGTCTTGAGGTCGACGCCGGTGCCCGGGATGTAGGTCCCGACCGGGGCGAAGACGCCGATCATGCCGGTCCGCGCGTTGGGCGCGCCGCAGACCACCTGGACCTCGCCGTGGTCCAGCGTCTCGACGATGCAGACCTTGAGCCGGTCGGCGTCGGGGTGGGGCCTGGCCTCCTTGACGCGGGCGACGGTGAAAGGCGCCAGCGCCCGGCCGCGGTCCTCCACGCCCTCCAGCTCGAGGCCGATCATCGACAGCTTGTCGGTGATCTCCTCCAGCGAGGCCTCGGTCTCCAGGTGGGTCTTCAGCCAGGACAGGGTGAACTTCATGACCGGCCTCCCCTCCAAAGGTCGAACGCCGTCGGCGTCCCCCCCACCCTGTCCCTCCCCCACGCCGGGGGGAGGGGACGCGCTGCTGTGGCCTGCGCCTCATTCCCTCCCCCTTGATGGGGGAGGGCTAGGGAGGGGGTGACCGTCGACAGTTCCTCGCTCTTCCCGCGATGCATCACTAGATCCCCCGGACCAGGCTCGGGGTCTCCAGGGGCAGGAAGCCGTAGTGCTTCAGCCAGCGGAGGTCGGAGTCGTAGAAGGTGCGCAGGTCGGGGATGCCGTACTTCAGCATGGCGATGCGCTCGATCCCCATGCCGAAGGCGAAGCCCTGGTACCTGGTGGAGTCGATGCCGCAGTTCTCCAGCACCTTGGGATGGACCATGCCGCAGCCCAGGATCTCCAGCCAGTCGTCGCCGTGGCCGATCTTGAGCTGGCCGTCGGCGCGGGTGCAGCCGATGTCGACCTCGGCCGAGGGCTCGGTGAAGGGGAAGTAGCTGGGCCGGAAGCGGACCGGCAGGTCGTCGATGTCGAAGAAGGCCCGGCAGAACTCGATCAGGGTGCCCTTGAGGTGGCCCATGTGGGTGGTCTCGTCGACCACCAGCCCCTCGACCTGGTGGAACATCGGCGAGTGGGTGGCGTCGGAATCGCAGCGGAAGGTGCGGCCGGGCACGATGATCCGGATCGGCGGCTCGACCGACTGCATGGTCCGGATCTGGACCGGCGAGGTGTGGGTGCGCAGCACCATCGGCGGGCCGTCGGCGTCGCGCGGCGGCAGGTAGAAGGTGTCCTGCTCCTGCCGGGCCGGGTGCTCCTCGGGGATGTTGAGGGCGGTGAAGTTGTGGAAGTCGTCCTCGACGTGCGGCCCCTCGGCGACGCCGAAGCCCATCTCGCCGAAGATCGCGACCAGCTCCTCGACGGTGCGGCTGATCGGGTGGATGTGGCCGACCCGGTCGGGCCGCGCCGGCAGGGAGACGTCGATGCGCTCCGCCTGAAGGCGCTGCTCCAGATCGGCGTCGGCCAGGTCCTGGCGCCGGGCCTCGATCGCCTCGGCGACCGCGTCCTTGATCCGGTTGTAGGCCTGGCCGCGTTCCTTGCGCTCCTCGGGCGTGAGTCCGCCCAGGGTCTTCATCAGCTGGGTGACCTGGCCCTTCTTGCCGAGGATCCGCACCCGCGCCTGCTCCAGCGCCTCAAGGTCGGCGGCGTCGGCCACCTGGCCCAGCAGGCTGCTCTTCAGGTCGTCGAGGTTCTGGTGCTCCATCTTCGCGCTCCGCCTGTCTTGCTTCGACCGGCGGCCCCTCGCTCGGTTCCAGGGCCGCCCCTCCGGCCCCTGAAACCGCGTTAGCGAGCTTGGCTCAGCGCGGCCTGGGCCTGATCCACCAAGCTCTTAAAGGCCTCGGGCTCGCGCAGCGCGATGTCGGCCAGGACCTTGCGGTCGACCTCGATGCCGGCCTTGTGGATGCCGTTCATGAACTGGGAATAGGTCAGGCCGTGCTCCCGGGCGCCGGCGTTGATCCGCTGGATCCAGAGGGCGCGGAAGTTGCGCTTGCGGACCCGGCGGTCGCGGTAGGCGTACTGCTGCGCCTTCTCCATCCGCTCGACGGCGACGCGGAACACGTTCTTGCCCCGGCCCTGGTAGCCCGAGGACTTCTTGATGACCTTCTTGTGCTTGGCGTGCGCGGTGACGCCGCGCTTGACTCTTGCCATGTCTCTCGCTCCCCGGCGCTAGAAGCCGTACGGCAGGAAATTGCGCTTGATGATCTTGGCGTCCGGCGCCGAGGCGATGGTGGTGCCGCGGGCGTTTCGGATCATCTTCTGGGAGCGGCGGCGCATGAAATGGCGCTTGCCGGCGTAGTTGCGCTTGACCTTGCCCTTGGCGGACAGGCGGAAGCGCCCCTTGGCACTGCTCTTGGTCTTCAACTTGGGCATTTCGTCTTCCTCTAACATATTGATTTCAGGCGATTTCATCAGAGCGGCCGGGCATGCCCTCGAAGAAGCACCGGCGCGCCTTCGCCTTGAGCGGCGCGTTTTATAGCGGGGGCGGGGGCGGAAGGCAAGGCGGTCGGGCCCGTCAAGGCCCCCAGTTCCTGCGCCGGGCAAGCCCGCCGAGCCGACGGGGAAGCCGGAGCCGCACGATCGGATCCTGAGGGAAAGGAGGTTGGGGCTACGGTGGCGGCCTGCCTGGCCACCGGCCTTAGCGGGGCGCCATGACCATGGTCATCTGGCGGCCTTCGAGGCGGGGGAACTGCTCGACCTTGGCCACCTCCTCGAGCTCGTCGCGAACCTTCTGGAGCAGCTTGAGGCCGAGGTCCTGATGAACCATCTCACGGCCGCGGAAACGCATGGTGACCTTGACCTTGTCGCCGTCGTCGAGGAAGCGATTGATCGACCGCATCTTCACGTCGTAGTCGTGCTGGTCGATGTTCGGGCGCATCTTGATTTCCTTGACGTCGATGATCTTCTGTTTCTTGCGCGCCTCGCTCTTGCGCTTCTGCTCCTCGTACTTGTACTTGCCGAAGTCCATGATCTTGCAGACCGGCGGGTCCGCATTGGGCGAGACCTCGACCAGGTCGAGGCCGACGTTGGTCGCCCGATCGAGTGCCTCCGAGGTCGCAACGACGCCGACGTTCTCGCCGGTCTCATCGATCAGACGGATGGTCCGATTGTCGATGTTTTCATTCACGCGCGGCCCACCGCGGGACGGCGTGGGATCAAAGGGTGGTCTGGCGATGGATAGCCTCCATAACAGTTAGCCCGGTCGAAAGGCGTAAAAGCCCCGCCCCGCACCCCGACGGCGCCGGGCAGGGCCGCAAGCCCCGACCAGAAGTGATCATGCCGGTGGCCCGGCTTCCTCGACAAGTCTAGAGACTGCCTCGTCGAGCGCAAGGATCTCTTGAGTCTTTCCGCCCAGGCGGCGCAGTGCGACCTTGCGACCTTCGGCCTCGCGGCCGCCGACCACGGCGATGACGGGAACCTTGGCCAGGGAGTGCTCCCGGACCTTGTAATTGATCTTCTCGTTGCGCAGGTCGGTGACCGTCCGCAGGCCGGCGCCGGCCAGCGCCTCGGCGGCCTCCGCGGCGTAGGCGTCGGCTTCCGAGGTGATGGTCGCGACCACCACCTGGACCGGCGCCAGCCAGAGCGGGAAGCGGCCGGCGAACTGCTCGATCATGATCGCCAGGAAGCGCTCGAAGGAGCCGAGGATCGCCCGGTGCAGCATGACCGGGCGGTGCTTGGCGCCGTCCTCGCCGACATAGCTGGCGTCGAGCCGCTCCGGCAGGACGAAATCGACCTGGTGGGTGCCGCACTGCCAGTCGCGGCCGATGGCGTCGCGCAGGACGAACTCCAGCTTGGGTCCGTAGAAGGCGCCCTCGCCCGGGTTGAGGCTATACTCCAGGCCGGTCTCCTCCAGGGCGCTCATCAAGGCGGCCTCGGCCTTGTCCCAGATCTCGTCGCTGCCGGCGCGCACCGCCGGCCGGTCGGAGAACTTCACGGTGACGTCCTCGAAGCCGAGGTCGCGGTAGATGCTGCGCAGCAGCTCGCAGAAGATCACGGTCTCCGCGTTGATCTGGTCCTCGGTGCAGAAGATGTGGGCGTCGTCCTGGGTGAAGGCGCGCACGCGCATCAGGCCGTGGAGCGCACCCGAGGGCTCGTTGCGGTGGCAGGAGCCGAACTCGGCCATGCGCAGGGGCAGGTCGCGGTAGCTCTTCAGGCCCTGCTTGAAGATCTGCACGTGGCCCGGGCAGTTCATCGGCTTGACCGCCAGGACCCGGTCCTCGCTCTCGGCTATGAACATGTGCTCGCGGAACTTCTCCCAGTGGCCCGAGGCCTCCCAGAGCGCCCGGTCGATGAGCTGCGGGGTCTTGACCTCGACGTAGCCGGCGTCGTCGAGGCGGCGGCGCATGTAGGCCTCGACCGTGCGGTAGAGGGTCCAGCCCTTGGGGTGCCAGAAGACCGAGCCGACCGCCTCCTCCTGCTGGTGGAAGAGGTCCATCTCGCGGCCCAGGCGGCGGTGGTCGCGTTTCTCTGCCTCCTCCAGCATGTGGAGATGGGCCTTGAGCTGCTTCTCGGTCTCCCAGCAGGTGCCGTAGACCCGCTGCAGCTGCTCGTTCTTGGCGTCGCCGCGCCAGTAGGCGCCCGAGACCCGCATCAGCTTGAAGGCATGCCCCAGCTTGCCGGTCGAGGGCAGGTGCGGCCCGATGCAGAGGTCGAGCCAGTCGCCCTGAAGGTAGATCGAGATCTCCTCGTCAGCCGGCAGGGTGGCGATGTGCTCGGCCTTGTACTTCTCGCCGATGTCCTCGAAGTGGCGGATCGCCTTGTGGCGGTCCCAGACCTCGCGCTCGATCGCCTCGTCGCGCTCGACGATCTCGTGCATCCGCGCCTCGATCTTCTCCAGGTCCTCGGGCGTGAAGGGCTCGGCGCGGGCGAAGTCGTAGTAGAAGCCGTCTTCGGTCGCCGGCCCGAAGGTGACCTGGGTGCCCGGATAGAGCTCCTGCACCGCCTCGGCCAGAACGTGGGCGCAGTCGTGGCGCAGCAACGGCAGGGCCTCGGGATGGCCGCGGGTGACGATCTCGACGGTCGCGTCCCGGTCGATGTCGCGCGCCAGGTCGCGCAGGGCGCCGTCGACCACCACCGCAAGGGCATCCTTGGCGAGGCGCGGGCCGATACTCGCGGCAAGGTCGGCGCCGGAGACCGGCCCGTCGAAATCGCGCCGGCTGCCGTCCGGCAGGGTGATGGTGACCTTCTCTTTGACTCCGGCGTCGGCCATGGATCTCGCTCCTGAAGCGCGCGGACTCTAGAAGCTCATCCTAGGCTGTCAAGAAATCTGCGGCCGTCAACTGGCCGCCGCCGCCATCGCCTGGCGCAGGATCTCATCGTAGAGCGCGAGGGTCTGCGCGCACATCTCGTCGCGAGAGAAATGCCGCCGGGTGAAGGTGATGGCCTCCTCGGCCAGGTGCTCGCGCTGCTCTTCGGTGAGCTCCAGCGCCCGGCGGATCGCCGAGGCCAGGCCGGCGGCGTCGTTCGGCGGGGCGAGGAAGGCGGTGTGCCCGGCGATGACCTGCTCGCCGGCGCCGCCGTGATCGACCGTGACCACCGGCCGGCCCATGGCCTGGGCCTCGCTGATCGTGCGGACGAAGGACTGTGGCTCGCCGCCCGCCGCGACCACCACGTTGGCGACCTTGTAGGCCGCCGGCATGTCGTCGCAGTGGTCCAGGATCACGCAGCGGTGGCCCAGCTCGTGGCGCTGGATCGCCTCGTCGAGCTCGCGGCGGTAGTTGCCCCGGCCGGAGTCCGCGCCGACCAGGAGACAGACGAAGTCGAGGTCGCCGAGCCGGGCGACCGCCTCGAGCAGCAGCGCCTGGCCCTTGCGGCGCTCCAGCCGTGCCGGCAGCATCACGACCGGCTGGCCGTCGGGCAGGCGCCAGTCGTTGACCCGCTTGATCAGGCGCTCGTTGGACACGCTGTCCGGACTGAAGGAGGTGAGGTCGATGCCGCGCCGGATCAGGCGCAAGCGGGTCGGGTCGACGCCGTGGTGCTCGCGCAGGTAGTCGGCGATGAACTGCGAGGTCGCGATCACCCGCTCGCCGCGGACCAGGACGGCGTTGTAGCGCCGCTGCAGGAGGTTGCCGTCGGGATAGGCGGCGTGGACCGAGGTAACGAAGTGACGACCGCTGCGTTCCGCCGCGGTCAGCGCGCTCCAGCCGGGCCCGCGGGCCCGGGCGTGGACGATCTCGACCTGGTGGCGCTCGATGACGTCGATCAGGCGCTGGATGTTGCCGTAGATCGAGGCCGGATTGCGGCTGGCCAGAGGGACCGACTCGTGGATCGCGCCGGCCCGCGTCAGGCGGTGCTCCAGCGGCCCCCCGGCCGAGGCGACCACCGCGGTGCAGCCCGCGGCGGTCAGCGCCTCGGCGATGTCGACCGCGGAACGCTGAAGCCCACCGTCCTGCAGGTCCGGCACGACCTGCAGGACGACCGGGCGGGTCGTTTCCGGCGGCACCGTACCGGTGCTACCTTGCATCTCCATCATTTGCGTCTTAACCCCGGATACCCGTGACGTGTCGTTCGTACAACCGCCCCCAGACCGCCTCGCCCGCCCGCAAGACGAGTCCCTTGCCTACCACAGGACGGCCGGTCGCGCACCCGGGATCATCTTCCTGGGCGGTTTCGTATCGGACATGACCGGCACCAAGGCTTTGGCCCTGGAGGCCTATGCCCGCAGGCGGGGCCAGGCCTTCCTGCGTTTCGACTATCAAGGCCACGGCGGGTCTTCCGGCCTCTTCGAGGACGGCACCATCGGCCGCTGGGCGGAGGATTCAATCGCGGCGATCGACGAGCTGACCGAGGGTCCGCAGGTCCTGGTCGGCTCCTCCATGGGCGGCTGGATCATGCTGCTGGCGGCGCTGGCCCGGCCGGGGCGGGTCGCGGCGCTGCTCGGAATCGCGGCGGCGCCGGACTTCACCGAGGACCTGATGTGGCAGCGCTTCCCGGAGGAGATCAAGGCCGAGATCGAATCCAAAGGTGTCTACTACGCGCCCTCAGACTACGCCGAAACCCCTTACCCCTTGACTAAGCGCCTGATCGAGGAGGGCCGCCGGCATCTGCTGCTGCGCGGCCCGATCCCGCTGACCTGCCCCATCCGCCTGCTGCAGGGCATGCAGGACCCCGACGTGCCCTGGGAGACCGCCCTGCGCCTGGCCGAGGCGCTGGAGTCCCGCGACGTCGAGGTCACCCTGGTCAAGGACGGCGACCACCGGCTGTCGGACCCCGCCGACCTGCGGCGCCTCGAGGCGACCTTGGATCGCCTGCTCGATCAGCTGGACGGCGGCTGACTCCGGGCACTCAGGCGTGGCCGACCTGGAGGTCGTTGCCGGCCCGGTCTTCGCCGCGCAGCAGCCAGATCGGCCGGACCGCGAAGGCGGTCTTGAGGCCCGGCGTCGTGTTCGGCGTCGCCATCTCGCGGTCGAAGAGCGAGGTCGCCGGCATATAGCGCAGGGCGATCCCGGCCCGGCGCCGCGGCGAGCGGTTGGCCTCAGAGCCATGCAGCAGGTAGACGTCGTGCAGCGACATCTGCCCGGCTTCCAGCACCACGTCCCGGGCCGCGGACTCCTCGAAGCTGCCCGGCGCCAGGGCACGGTCCAGGGCGAGGTTGCTCCCGTCCACCTGCTCGTGCGGAAAGTGCCGCCGCTCGGCGTGGCTGCCTGGAATCACCCGCAGGCAGCCGTTCTCCGGCGTCGAATCGTCCAGCGCCACCCAGACCGACACGGTCGCCAGCGGCCGGATCGGCCAGTAGTGGCCGTCCTGGTGCCAGGGCACGGCCTGACCGTCGCCGGCCGGCTTGCAGAAGAGATGGCCCCCCCAGAGGATGATGTCCGGGCCGATCAGCTGCTCGACCATGTCCAGGATCGCGGGTTCCCGGGCCAGGTCCATGAAGGCGTCGTGGCCCTTGACCCCCTCGGGGCCGCCCGCGGCGATATGGGCGCTGACCAGCTTCTCGGGCCGGGTGTCAGGATTGGCCGCGATGACCGCGTCGACCGCGGCCCGAAGTGCGGCCAGCCGCGCCTGAGGCAAGCGGTAGCGCGGGACCAGGATCCCATCGCGCCGGTAGGCGGCGATCTCCTCGGGTGTCAGCATTGGGGCCCCTCCCTTCGGACCAAACGGCGCGGCGACGAGCCTAGCGGCGCCTTGGCCACAATACCTTAGCAAATATCGCCTAAAGTCCGCGGTCGGCCGCGGGGGTTCCCATCCCGGCGGCAAGCGGAGACCCCCTCGTCCTTCGAACCATGCCAACGCGCCGTCTGCGAGACCTTTTCACTGGAGCCGTGGACCTGACCCTTCGCCTCTTCGGCCGAAGGAGAGGCGATCGTTGGATCGAGCGCGTGAATCGTGCGCGCCAGGCCGCCAGGCACGACCGCCTCGAAGAGGCCGAAGACCTGCTTCGTCAAGCATCGCCAAGCGAGCTGGCGTCCGAGGCGCGCTTTCGCAGGGAGACAGCGACCACCTGGCATTCCATAGCGATAAGCTGGGCGCGGCGTGACGAGGACCGCAAGGCCATTGCGGCCTACGGCGAGGCGATTCGACTGGCGCCAAAAAACCTGGAGGCCTGGCACCAGCTCGGCCATCTCCACGAGGACGCCGAGCAGACTGCGGAGGCGAAGTCAGCCTACGAAACCTATGCCGCCCTCGCCCGGGAAAAAGGCGCCGGGGAAGACGAGGCCCTCGCGCTCAGCCATCTGGGAGACCTTGCGCGCGATCGAGACGACCTGGACGAGGCCGCCTCCTGCTTCGACAGGGCGCTGCGCATCGCCGAGGGCCTCGAGGACCAGGAGCAGGTGAGCATGCTCCTGAGACGCTGCGGCGACACCGCCAGAGATCGCGAAGCCTGGGACGAGGCGGAGCGCTACTACCGGCGCGCCCTGGCGCTCGACCAAAGCCGGGACGATCGGGAGGACGTGCTGACGAGCCTGGAGCGGCTCGGACACCTGGCCGAGATCCGCGACGATTTGGACGGCTCTGCGGAGCTTTATCGGCAGGTGCTCGATCTCGCGCAGGAACAGGAAAACAAGCTGGAAGTGGCGAGGGCCTCGGCGGCTCTCGGCGACATCTCCTTCAGGCAGGGCGATATGGCCGCGGCGGAGGCTTACAGCAAACGGGCGCTGTCCGTCTTCTCGACTCTAGGTCGGCGCAAAGACATGGCCAACTGCCTGCTCGACCTCTGTGACATCGCCAACCGACGCGACCGCCCGCGCGAAGTCGCGGAACACGCTGGCGGCGCTGTTGAGATCTACAGGGAGCTCGGAGACCATGACGGCCTGGCCGACGCTCTCGACACGCTGGGTTGCGCGGCCTTGGACTACGAGGACTTCGACGGCGCTGAACGGCACTTGACGGAGGCGCTCGGCCTTCGACAGGCGATGGACGCGCACCGCGACGTCGCCTGGCTGACGTCGAGACTTGCGACCGCTGCCCTCGGCCGCTGCGAGTTCGATGAGGCGCTTTCAGGGTTCCAGAGCGCCCTGGCGCTCTACCGCGAGCACGGCGGTCCGTACGATGCCGCTGCCTGCCTGGCCGAGATCGGCGACATCCGGGAGGCGGCGGGCAAGCTTGAAGATGCCGAGGCCTGTTGGCGGGAGGCCATCGCGCTGTTCGAAGAGGCCGGCTCGCCCGAAATTGCTGCAGCCTTGCGGCAGGAGGCCTTTGGATCGCGGTAGCCTGCGCCAAGGGCCGAGTTCAAGTGCCGGCGAGGAGGGCCTTGAGCCCGGTCCTGTAGTCGGGATAGGCCAGGGTGACGCCGAGCTCGGCCTTGATCCTGGCGTTGGAGACCCGCTTGTTGTCGCGGTAGAAGCTGCGCGCCATGTCGGAGAGCTCGGCCGCCTCGAAGGGCACCAGCGGCGGCGGCTCGACGCCCAGCAGCGCGCAGGCGTGGGCGATGACCGCCTCGGGCGGCGCTGGATCGTCGTCGCAGAGGTTGTAGGCGCGCCCGGGATCCGGCCGAGCGATCGAGGCCTCCAGCACCGTCGCGATGTCCTCGACGTGGATCCGGCTGAAGACCTGGCCCGGCTTGTCGATCCGCTGGGCCCGGCCGTGCCGCACGGTCTCCAACGCGTTGCGGCCCGGCCCATAGATCCCGGCCAGGCGGAAGAGCTGGACCGGCAGGCCGTGGTCCCGCCAGAGCGCCAGCCAGCCCCGTTCCGCGGCCAGCCGCCGCGCGCCGCGCGGTCCGGTCGGCTCCAGCGCCGAGTCCTCGTCGACCCAGCCGCCGCCGCGGTCGCCGTAAACGCCTGTGGTCGAGAGATAGCCGAGCCATTCGATGCTGCCGCAGGCGAGAATGTCGGTGGCGTGCCGGTCGAGAACGGGATCCCCCTGGGCGTCCGGCGGCGCCGAGATCAGAATGTGGGTCGCGCCGGCGAGCGCAGCGGCCGGGTCGTCGAGCGGCCGGTCGCGGTCGAAGAGAAAGGCCTCGATCCCCTCGGCGGCGAGCGCCGCCAGCTTCTCGGAGCTGCGCGTGGTCCCGGCGACGGCCCAGCCCCGTGCCGAGAGGCGCGCGGCCAAAACGCTGGCGCTGAAGCCGTGTCCGAAGCAGAATAGCCGCTGGTTCATCTTGCGTCTTGACGCTCCGAGCTCGGGTCGCGCGCCGAGCCACGCCGACCGGGGCTGCGACTTTAGGAGCCGGCATGCGCCCGAACAAGCGCCAGCGCTGTCGCCCGATACTGACCGGGATCCAGGCCCTGTTCCTCGGATCGCTGCTGCTGCTGAGCGCCGCCGCTGCGCGCGCCGACGACGAAGCCGAGGCCAGAGCCTATCGCAGCTGCATCCTCCTGGCGGAGGAGGACCCTGCGGCCGCCTACGAGCAGGCCTCGATCTGGGTCTCGCAGGGCGGCAGCGATCCGGCCCGGCACTGCGTCGCGGTGGCGCTGATCCAGCTCGGCCACTTCGAAGAGGCCGGACGCCGCCTGGAAGAGCTGGCCCAGACCATAAAGACGGAGAAGCAGGACCTGCGGGTCGAAGCGCTGGCCCAGGCGGCCCAGGCCTGGATGCTGGCCGAAAATCAGGAGCGGGCCTTCGCGGCCCAGACCATGGCCCTGAAGCTGGCGCCGGACAACCTGGAACTCCTGATCGACCGCTCCATCGTCCTGGCGTCGGCAAAGAACTACCGCTCCGCGCTGCTCGATCTCGACCGTGCCTACGAACTGTCGCCCCAGCGGGCCGACGTCCTCGTCTACCGGGCCACGGTTCATCGCTTCCTCGATTCGACGGACGCCGCCCTGCGCGACATCCAGTCCGCCATCCGGCTGGACCCCAACATGCCGGAAGCCTATCTGGAGCGCGGAATTCTCAAGCGCCTTCAGGGCGACCGCAACGGCGCCCGGCAGGACTGGATAAAGGTGCTGGATCTGGGCTCCAGCACCCCGGCGGCCGACGCGGCCCGGGTCAACCTGGAGCTGCTCGACGTCGACCCCAACGCCGGCAACACGACCGACGAGCCGCTGCCGCGCAAGCTCAACACCTCGGAGGATCGGCCGACGCCGCTGATCACCTCGGTTCCGTCGCCCGAGCCGGCGGCTCCGGCGGCCGAGCCGGAGCTTCCGGGACAGCCGACCCTCGGCCGGCCCATCCGGGCCGAACCGGAGTAGCCCGCGGAGCGACGGCCCGTCCTCAGAAATCCAGATCGGCGTAGTGGGCCGGCGGCGGGCGGCCGGCGATGTAGTCCTCGAGCAGGGGCTGGACCGCGGGCCGCGACTTGACCCGAGCATACCAGTCCTTGGCGCCCTCGTGCTTGTCCCAAGGTACGTCGCCGAGGTAGTCGACCGCGGAGAGGTGCGCCGCCGCCGCGATGTCGGCCAGCGAGAAATCGTCGCCGCCCAGCCAGCGCCGCCGGTCGCAGAGCCAGGCGATGTAGTCCAGGTGATAGCGGATGTTGTGCAGGCCGGCGCGGATCCGCGCCGGGTCCGGGTTGCCGAGGCCGAGGAAGGACTTCATCAGTTTCTCGTCGACCAGGTTGGCGGTCACCTCGCGGGCGAACTTGACGTCGAACCACTGCGCCAGGCGCCGGGTCTCGGCACGTTCGACCGGGTCGCGCGGCAGCAGGGGCGGCTCGGGATGGACCTCCTCCAGGTACTCGGTGATCACCCAGCCGTCGGCCAGGACCACCCCGTCATCGGCTTGCAACACCGGTACCTCGCCGGCCGGGTTCAGGCGCAGGAAGGATTCCCGGCGTTCCCAGATCTTCTCGACCCGCATCTCGAAGGCGAGGCCCTTCTCGCCGAGCAGGATGCGGATCTTGCGGCAGGCGGGATCGAGCCAGAGGTGGTAGAGCGTCAGCATGTCAGCCCGTGCGTGTGACCCACCAGACTATCGCCATGCGCAGGGCTGAAGGAAAGGAGATTTAACGGGTCGCCGTCGTACCTTCATGCCGAGAAATCGACATAACGATCAAGGGTACATCGCGAAGTTCGGACACGTGTTCAACGCCGTCCTCGACGAAGCCGACGGCGCGGTAGGCGGCCCGGGCTCGCGGGTTGTCGGCGAAGACGTCCAGCCAGAGCCTTTCGGCCCGAAGCTCCTCGAAGACTTGGCGGATCACGCCGCGCAGGATCGATCTACCCAGCCCGCGGCCCGGGGTCGCAACCGCGATGCGTTTCAACTCGATGGTCCGCTCGGCGGAGGTCAAGCCGCAGAGCATGGCGAAGCCCTGCACGCCGTCCTTCTGCTCCGCCACCAGGTAGCGATAGTCCGGGTCCTCGAGCGCGGCCAGGTGCTGCGCGCGCGGCCAGCTGTAGATGTAGTCGGCGAACTCCTGCCGGCTCTCCTGCGCCAGAATGAAGTCGAGGTCCGCGGCATCCGCCCGACGCAGCTTCAACGCTCTTGCCCAACCAAATAGTGATCTTCCCGATACGACTGTGATGCCCGGGCTTGACCCGGGCATCCAGCATTGCCGGTCTCGGATAGTCGGGACCCTGGATTGCCGGGTCAAGCCCGGCAATGACAGAGGAAGGCGTTGCCGTCCGAAAGCCCCGCCTAGGCGCGCTTCTTGGCTTCGGCGTCGCGGGTCGTCGGGTGCTCGAGGCGCTCGATCATCTCCCTGGGCACGATCTGCCAGAACATGGCGCGCTCCAGCTCCCAGTCGACCAGCAGGCGCTCGGCGTAGCGGGACTGGGTCTCCTGGACGTGCCGGGCGAGCAGGTCCTTGACCAGCTCCTCCCAATAGTCGGTCTCGATCCGCTGGTGGACCACCGAGTCCGGATTGATGCGGCCGGGCAGCAGATCCTCCGGATCGTAGACAAAGGCCATGCCGCCGGTCATACCGGCCGCGAAGTTCGAGCCGACCACGCCGAGGATCACCGCGGTGCCGCCGGTCATGTACTCGCAGCCGTTGGAGCCGCAGCCCTCGACCACGGTCTCGGCGCCCGAGTTGCGCACCGCGAAGCGCTCGCCGGCCTGGCCGGCGGCGAAGAGCTGCCCGGCGGTGGCGCCGTAGAGCACGGTGTTGCCGATGATCACGTTGTCCTGGCTCTGCAGCGGGCTGGCGATGAAGGGTCGGACCACGATGGTGCCGCCCGACAGGCCCTTGCCGACGTAGTCGTTGGCGTCGCCGAAGACTTCCAGCTTCAGGCCCTGGACCGCGAAGGCGCCCAGCGACTGCCCGGCCGAGCCGCGCAGCCGGACCGTGACGTGGCCGGGGTTGAGACCGGCCATGCCAAACTTGCGGGTGATCTCAGACGACAGGCGGGTGCCGATCGCGCGGTAGGTGTTCCGGATGTTGTACTGCAGCTGCATCTTCTCGCCGACGTCGAAGAGCGCCTGGGCGTCCTGGATCATCTGGGCATCGAGCGTGTCGACCACCTCGTTGCGGCCCTTCACCGTGCAGAACACCGGATTGTCGCCGGGATCGGCCTTGGCCAGGATCGGGTTGAGGTCGAGGTCGTCGAGGTGCTCGGCACCGCGGCTGACCTGGCGCAGCAGGTCGGTGCGGCCGATCACCTCGTCGAGGCTGCGCGCGCCCAGCGCGGCCAGGATCTCGCGCACCTCCTCGGCCATGAAGGAGAAGAGGTTGACCACCTTCTCGGCCGTGCCGGTGAACTTCCGGCGCAGCGCCGGGTCCTGTGTGCAGACCCCGACCGGGCAGGTGTTGGAGTGGCACTGGCGGACCATGATGCAGCCCATGGCGACCAGCGAGGCGGTGCCGACGCCATACTCCTCGGCGCCCAGCATGGCGGCGATGACGACGTCGCGGCCGGTCTTGATGCCGCCGTCGGTGCGCAGCCGCACCCGGTGGCGCAAGCGGTTCAGGGTCAGCACCTGGTGGACCTCGGCCAGGCCCATCTCCCAGGGCACGCCGGCGAATTTGATCGAGGTCTGCGGGCTGGCGCCGGTGCCGCCGGAATGCCCGGAGACCAGGATCACGTCCGCCTTGGCCTTGGCGACGCCGGCGGCGATGGTGCCGATGCCCGAGCGGGCGACCAGCTTCACGCAGACCTGGGCCTTGGCATTGATCTGCTTCAGGTCGTAGATCAGCTGAGCCAGGTCCTCGATCGAGTAGATGTCGTGGTGCGGCGGCGGCGAGATCAGCATCACCCCCGGCGTCGAGTGGCGCAGCTTGGCGATCATCTCGGTGACCTTGAAGCCGGGCAGCTGACCGCCCTCGCCCGGCTTGGCGCCCTGAGCGACCTTGATCTCGATCTCCCGGCAGTTGTTCAGGTACTCGGCGGTGACGCCGAAGCGCCCGGAGGCGATCTGCTTGATCGCCGAGTTCTCGTTGTCACCGTTGGGATGCGGCTTGAAGCGCTTCGGGTCCTCGCCACCCTCGCCGGAGTCCGATTTGGCGCCGATCCGGTTCATCGCGATGTTGAGCACGCCGTGGGCCTCGGCGCTGAGCGCGCCCAGGGACATGCCGGGGGTGACGAAGCGCTTGCGGATCGCCGTGATCGGCTCGATCTCGTCGAGCTCTGCCGGCTCCGCCTTGTCGGTCTTGAAGTCCAGGAGGTCGCGCAGGCTGACCGGCGGCTGGGCGCGCAGGCCGGCAGCGTACTTCTTGTAGTTGGAATATGAGTCCTTGGCGACCGCACCCTGCAGGGTATGGATCAGGCCGGCCTCCCAGCCGTGGCTCTCGCCGCCGCGCCGGTAGCGGTAGAAGCCGCCGACCGGCAAAGTGATCACGCCCTCGGTCCAGGCCTTGGCGTGCAGCTCCAGCACCTTCTGCTGCAGGCCGGGCAGGCCGATGCCTGAGATCCGGCTCTGCATGCCCGGGAAGTACTGGTCGACCATGGTGCGCGACAGGCCCAAGGCCTCGAAGTTGTAGCCGCCGCGATAGGACGACAGCACCGAGATGCCCATCTTCGACATGACCTTGAGCAGGCCGTCGTCCACCGCCTTGGCATAGCGGTTGACGCAGTCCTCCAGCGAGAGCTCGCCGAAGAGGCCGCGGCGATGCCGGTCGGCGATCGATTCCTGCGCGAGGTAGGCGTTGACCGTGGTCGCGCCGACCCCAATCAGCACCGCGAAGTAGTGCACGTCCAGGCACTCGCCGGCGCGGACGTTGATCGAGGTGAAGGTCCGCAGCTTCTCCTGCATCAGGTGCACATGGACGGCGGCGGTCGCCAGGATCATGGGGATCGGCGCTCGCCCCGGGCCGATGTCGTCGTCGCTGATGATCACGTGGGTGGCGCCGCCGCGCACCGCGTCCTCGGCCTCCTGCTGGATCCGGTCGAGGCCGGCCTTGAGCGCGAAGTCGCCGCCCGCCGGGTCGAAGCTGCAGGCGATCTCGACCGCGGTCTCGCCCAGGTAGTCGCGCATCGCCCCGAACTCGGCGTTGGTCAGCACCGGCGAGTCGAGCTGCAGCAGCCGGCACTGGCTCTCGTCCTCCTCGAGGATGTTGCCGAGGTTGCCGAGCCGGGTCTTCAGGGTCATGACCCGGCGCTCGCGCAGCGAATCGATCGGCGGGTTGGTGACCTGGCTGAAGTCCTGCCGGAAGAAGTGGTGCAGCCCGCGGTAGCGCCCTGAGAGCACGGCCAGCGGGGTGTCGTCGCCCATCGAGCCGATCGCCTCCTTGGCGTCCTCAACCATGGGATGGAGGATCAGCTCCAGGTCCTCCATGGTCAGGCCGTAGGTCAGCTGCCGGCGGCGCAGCTCCTCGCGTTCCAGGACCGCCGGCTCGCCGTGGTCGGGGCGGATCAGGTCGTCGATGACGGTGATCTCCTTGACCCACTTGCCGTAGGGCGCCTGCTTGGCCAGGTGATCCTTGATCTCGTGATCGTGATAGAAGCGGCCTTCCTCGAGGTCGACCGCGATCATCTGGCCCGGCCCGACCCGGCCCTTCTCGACGATGCGGGTCTCGTCCAGGCGGACCATGCCGGTCTCGGAGCCGGCGAAAAGCAGGCCCTCGTCGGTGATGGTGTAGCGCAGTGGCCTGAGGCCGTTGCGGTCCAGCCCCGCCACCGCCCAGCGCCCGCCGAAGCCGCAGATCGCCGCCGGGCCGTCCCAAGGCTCCATGACCGCGTTGGAATAGCTGTAGAGGTCCTTCAGGGGCTGCGGGATGCTGCCGTTCTGCTCCCAGGCCTCGGGGATCAGCATGGCCTTGACCATGGGCAGGTCGCGCGCCGCGCGCACCATGAGTTCGAAGACGGCGTCGAGGGCGGCGGAATCCGAGGATCCGGGCTGGACCACCGGCTTCAGGTCCTCGATCCGGTCGCCGAAGACCTCGTGGCCCAGGCGGCACTCGTGCGCCTTCATCCAGTTGACGTTGCCTTTGAGTGTGTTGATCTCGCCGTTGTGGGCGAGCACCCGGAAGGGCTGGGCCAGCCACCAGGTCGGAAAGGTATTGGTCGAGTAGCGCTGGTGGAAGATCGCGAAGTTGGAGACGAAGCGCTCGTCCAGCAGGTCCGGGTAGAAGGCGGTCAGCTGCTCGGCCAGGAACATACCCTTGTAGATGATCGAACGGCAGGATAGTGAGCAGACGTAGAAGTCCTTGATAGATTCCCGCTCGGCCGCCTTCTCGATCCGGCGCCGGATGGTGTAGAGGTCGACTTCGAACTGCCGGGCCGGGGTCTGCTTGACGTTGTCGACGATGATCTGCTCGATCTCGGGCCGGGTCGCGTTGGCCTTCTCGCCGATGATGTCGACGTTGATCGGCACCTGGCGCCAGCCGTAGATCCGGTAGCCGAAGTTCAGGATCTCGCGCTCGACGATGACCCGGCAGCGTTCCTGCGCCGCGTAGTCGGTCCGCGGCAGAAAGATCATGCCGACCGCGATCCGACCCGGATGCGGCTCGAAGCCGCTGCGCGCGACGTGCTCGCGGAAGAAGTCCTGGGGGATCTGCAGATGGATGCCGGCGCCGTCGCCGGTCTTGCCGTCAGCGTCGACGGCGCCGCGGTGCCAGACCGCCTTGAGGGCGTTGATGCCCGCCTCGACGACCTCGCGCCGCGGCTTGCCGTCGATCGAGGCGACCAGGCCGACACCGCAGGCGTCGCGCTCCTGGCCCGGGTCGTAGAGCCCGACGCGGGCGAGCCTTGACACTTCGCCCTGCCAGGTCGGACCAGGATCCTTCCGCTCGATGATCTTCGGCATGCTACCTCACCCTATCCAAGCCCGGTCGGCGCGGCGGCGCTCCGGTGATACGTTGCGGCGGCTTCGTCTTTCCGCGCGGCTGCTTCTACTCCGCCGCCACCGCCGCCCGCGCGTCGCCGGCCGCCTTGGCGGTCAAGTAGCGATGAATCGAGGCGGCCGCATCGCGGCCGTCGCGGATCGCCCAGACCACCAGGGAGGCGCCGCGCACGATGTCGCCGGCGGCGAAGACGCCGTCCAGCTCGGTCATCATGGTCTTGAAGGAGATGCCGACCGTGCCCCAGCGGGTCACCGGCAGCTCCGGCGCGTCGAAGAGCTTCGGCAGGTCCTCCGGGTCGAAGCCCAGGGCCTTGAGCACCAGGTCGGCCTCGACCGTGAAGCTGGAGCCCTCGATGACCTGCGGGGTCTGGCGGCCGGTCGCGTCGGCGACGCCCAGGTGGACCTTGGCGGCGCGCACCGCGGTCACCGCATCGTCGCCAAGGAAGGCTTCGGGCGCGGCCAGCCAGACGAACTCGACGCCCTCCTCCTCGGCGTGCTTCACCTCGCGTTGCGAGCCCGGCATGTTGGCCCGGTCGCGGCGGTAGAGGCACTTGACCGATTCGGCGCCCTGGCGCACGGCGGTGCGCACGCAGTCCATGGCGGTGTCGCCGCCGCCGATGACCACCACCTTCTTGCCCGCGGCGTTCAGCCGGCCGTCGTCGAAGGCCGGCACGGCGTCGCCCAGCCCCTTGCGGTTGGAAGCGGTCAGGTAGTCGAGCGCCGGGATGACGTTCTTCAGACCGACTCCGGGCAGCTTGATGTCGCGGTCCTTGTAGACCCCGGTCGCGATCAGCACCGCGTCGTGGCGCTGGCGCAGCTCCTCGAGGCTGGCGTCGCGGCCGACCTCGAAGTCGAGCCGGTAGGTGACGCCGGAATCGCCGATCAGCCTGGCCCGGCGCTCGACCACCGGCTTCTCCAGCTTGAAGTTGGGAATGCCGTAGATCAGCAGGCCGCCGACCCGGTCGTAGCGATCGTAGACCGTGACCTGGTAGCCGCGCCGGCGCAGCTCCTCCGCGCAGGCCAGGCCGGCCGGGCCGGCACCGATCACGCCGACCGATTGCTCCAGCTCCCGGGCCGGCGCGACCGGCTTGACCCAGCCCTCCGCCCAGGCGGTCTCGGTGATGTAGGTCTCAACCGCGCCGATGGTGACCGTGCCGTGGCCGGACTGCTCGATCACGCAGTTGCCTTCGCAGAGCCGGTCCTGCGGGCAGATCCGGCCGCAGATCTCCGGGAAGTTGTTGGTCGCCTGGCTGACCTCGTAGGCCTCCTCCAGGCGGCCCTCCGCGGTCAGCATCAGCCAGTCCGGGATGTTGTTCTGGACCGGGCAATGGACCTGGCAGAAGGGCACGCCGCACTGCGAGCAGCGGCCGGCCTGATCGGCGGCGCTCTCCGGGTCGAAGCGGTCATAGATCTCCTGGAAGTCCTGCGCGCGCAGGGCAGCCTCGCGTTTCTCGGGCATGTGGTGCCCGCGCTCGACGAACTTCAGCATCCGCTTGGCCATGCGGCTTTATCCTCCGGCCCGTTCTTCCCGCGCCGGTTCGTCCCCGCGGGTTGTCTTGTTTCTGTTGTCAGTCCGGCCGGCGCAGGGCGCCGTTGGACAGGACCTGCGTTGTACCGCCGGATCGCCAGGAAAAGCGAGCGAAAAGCGCAAAATAGGTCAGCTTTTATGACGTAAATAATACAGCACCGGTAAGATTGTCGCAAGCGCCATTGAGCCGCTATGGCGGCCTTCACAAGAAGGTCCCGAATTGGGACTAATTGCCGTCTGGGCTTCCTTCCTGTCGCAGGCTATAAGCGGGCGCTGCCAGGCGCCGGCGGGCGCGCCGGGGCGAGCGTCCGGCCCAGGCCGTCAGCCCCAGATCACTTCGGCCCAAGAGGGGGCTGCCATCCGTGCAAATGCTGCAAATCCTGATCCTGTCGCTGGTCCAGGGCCTGACGGAGTTCCTGCCGATAAGCTCCTCCGGCCACCTGATCCTGGTGCCGCTCTTCACCGGCTGGGACGACCAGGGACTGGCGATCGACGTCGCGGCCCACGTCGGGACCCTGCTCGCGGTCCTGGTCTACTTCTGGCGCGACGTCCTGCGCATGTTGCTGGGCCTCGGCCGGCTGCTCACCGGCCGCTTGGACGGCGGCGGCCGCCTTGCCCTGCTGCTGCTCCTGGGCACCCTACCCGCTCTCGCCGTCGGCTTCCTGATCGACCAGTACTTCGGCGGCCCGCCGCGCTCGCCGCTGGTCGTCGCCTTTGCGCTGATCGGCTTCGGCATCGCGATGTACCTGGCCGACCGGATCGGCATGACCATCCGCAAGGTCGATCACATCGGAATCGGCCACGCCCTGGTGATCGGCTGCGCCCAGGTCCTGGCGATCATCTTCCCGGGCACCAGCCGCTCCGGGATCACCATGACCGCGGCGCGGGTTCTCGGCTACGAACGCACCGAGGCGGCCCGGTTCTCTTTTCTGCTGTCAATCCCGGCCATCTCCGCCGCCGGCATCTGGCAGGGCTGGAAGCTCTATCAGGTCGGCGACACTTCGATCATCAACGACGCGCTGCTGACGGTCGGCTTCTGCGCGCTGGCCGGCTTCCTCGCGATCGCGATCATCATGGCCTGGCTGAAGCGGGCCGGATTCGGCCCCTTCGTGGTCTACCGCCTGCTGCTGGGCGGCTTTCTGCTGTGGCTGATCTACAGCGGCCAACTGGGCGGCGCGGCCGCGGGCTGAGCCGAAGGCGCGATCAGGCGGCGAGCGGGCTGATCCGGCCGCCCGGGCAGTAGCGCTGCATATAGGTCGGCAGGATCAGCTCGGGGTGGGTCGCCTCGATACCCAGATCGGCCAGGGTCAGGGCCTGGTCGGCGACCACGTTGTCGCTCTTCAGCAGGCGGACTTGATCCCGGGTGAGCGGCGGAGTCGGAAGCCATTCGAGGACCGCGCCCTGCAGGCTGGCCAGGGCGAAGGGCAGCGGCAGCAGAAGGCGCCGGCGCCGGATCTGCCGGAGCAGCAGCTCCATCAGCTCCTTGAAGCTGTAGACCTGGGGCCCGCCGAGCTCGTAGACCCGGCCGCGGCAGGCCGGATCGGAAAGGGCCTTGACCACGGCATCGGCGACGTTGCCGACGAAGACCGGCTGGAACCGGGTCTTGCCCCCGCCGATCAAGGGCAGGGCCGGCGAAAGCCGGGCCATGGCCGCGAAGCGATTGAAGAAGTCGTCCTCGGGTCCGAAGACGATGCTCGGCCTCAGGACCACGGCGTCGGGGAAGCTGCTGCGCACCGCCATCTCCGCCGCGCCCTTCGAGCGGGCGTAGTCGGCCTCGGCCCGGATGTCGGCGCCGATCGCCGAGATCTGGACCAGGTCGCGGACACCGGCGTCCCGGGCAGCACGGGCGAGGGCCGCGGCACCTTCGGCATGCACGCCCTTGAAGGTCTGGCGGCCGCGTTCGAAAAGGATCCCGACCAGGTTGACGACGGCGTCCGCACCCTCGACCGCCGCACGCACCAACTCGGCGTCCTGGATCGGCGCCCGCAGCGGCGTGATCTGGCCGACGTCGCCCATGGGCTTTAGGAAGGCGGCCCGGCGCGGGTGTCGGACCGCCGCGCGGATCACCCAGCCCTCGCGGGCCAGGCGGCCGACCACGTAGCGCCCCAGGAAACCCGACGCTCCGAAGACGGTTACAACGCGCGTCGCCATTGCCAAGACCCCGTTCGCTTGCGCCGCGATCCGCCACCGCGCCGCTTTTGCATTTGCGGTTATACCGCACGGCGGCGGCCCTTTGACAAGCCCGCTCGGACCGGCAGCGAGAAAGTTCCGCGCCTCTACCTGAGCCAAGCGCTTGACAGGCGCCCGCCATCGTGAGAAAGCGAGCGCCTGCTTCAGCCCAGGTGGCGGAATTGGTAGACGCGCAGGCTTCAGGTGCCTGTGGGGGCAACCCCGTGGAGGTTCGAGTCCTCTCCTGGGCACCATCGCTTCGGACGATGGGGCAGTCATCAAGGCAGGTGTATCACCCAATGAGTCATTATCAGCGCTCCTTGGCATAAGGGCCTCGAAGCCTTTGTCCTTCGTTTTTCATCGAGACGATCTCCCGGAAGACGTAGAGCTCGGCGACACCATCGCGGTGGACACCGAGACCATGGGTCTGAGCCTAGCGCGGGACCGGCTCTGTCTGGTCCAGCTCTCCGCCGGCGACGGCAAGAGCCACCTAGTCCAGTTGCGCAAGGAGTCCTACGACGCACCCCGGCTGAAGGCGGTGCTGAGCGACCCCAAGCGCCTGAAGATCTTCCACTTCGCCCGGTTCGACTTGGCGGCGCTGCAGCGTTACTTGAAGATCGACTGCCGTCCGGTCTACTGCACGCGGACGGCCTCGCTGCTGGTCCGCACCTACACCGACCGCCATGGCCTGAAGGATCTCTGCCGCGAGTTGCTAGGCGTCGAGATCTCCAAGCAGCAACAGTCCTCCGATTGGGGCGCGGAGTCCCTAAGCGAGGAGCAGCTGCGCTATGCGGCCGCCGACGTTCTCTATCTTCACCGCCTGAAGGAGGTGCTCGACGGCATGTTGGCCCGGGAAGGCCGCCGCGAACTGGCGCAGGCCGCCTTCGACTTTCTGCCAAGCCGTGCCGCCCTAGACCTTGCAGGTTGGGAGAATGTCGATATATTCGCTCACTAGGTCATGGTTAACAGACCTGCAGAAAACTGCATCAGCGCCTCAAAATGCCTGACCTTGGGAACTTCTGCTTTACTTTGTTCTGCTATGGACTGCGCTCGGGCGAGAGGTAGCACCAAAAAAGTCACACCTACAATCCCATCCACGACCACAAATCTGATCTACGCTACGTACTACGGTTAAAGGACCTCTCGACACCATGAGCGCAAGACCGCGTCCCGCCCTGCCCCTCGCCTCGAAGGATATCGAGGCTGCCCAGCGCACGCTCCGGCTGGAAGCCGAGGCGATCTCCGCGCTGAGTGCGGGCCTCGACGACGGCTTTGTCGAGGCCGTCGACCTGATTTCAAAGGTGCAGGGGCGCGTCGTGGTCACCGGCATGGGCAAGAGCGGCCACATCGCACGCAAGATCGCGGCGACCCTCGCCTCGACCGGCACGCCCGCGATCTATGTCCATCCGGGCGAGGCCAGCCACGGCGATCTGGGCATGCTGACCGTCGACGACGCCGTCATGGCGCTGTCCAATTCCGGCAACACAGCCGAGCTGTCCGACATCGTCGCCTTCACCCGCCGCTTCGGCATCTCGCTTGTCGGGATGACCAGCGCGCCGAAGAGCACACTGGCCGAGCAATCCGATGTCGCCCTGATCCTCCCGAAGGCACCAGAAGCCTGCCCGATGGGCCTGGCGCCGACCACCTCGACCACGGTCATGCTGGCGCTGGGCGACGCCCTCGCCGTCGCCCTTCTGGAGCGCCGCGGCTTCACGCCGCAGGATTTCCAGGTCCTCCATCCCGGCGGCACCCTGGGCGGCAAGCTGGCCCGGGTCAGCGAGCTGATGCAGGGTCGCGACGGCCTGCCGATCGTCACGCGCGAGACCCCGGTTGCGGAAGCCATCTTGGTGATGACCCAAAGCTTCAGCTTCCACCGCAGCTTCGGCTGCGTCGGTATCGCGGACGACGACGGGCGCCTGGTCGGGATCGTGACCGACGGCGATCTGAGGCGCCACATGAATTCGGACTTGCTGGATCGCCCGGCGAAGGAGATTATGACGGGAAAACCGCAAACCATCCGTCCGCAGGCTTTGGCCGCGGAGGCGTTGGGCTTGATGAATGCGAAACAAATCACCAGTCTGTTCGTTGTAGAGGATGAAAAGCCTGTCGGGTTCTTGCATATTCACGACTGCCTGAGGGCAGGCGTAGGCTGAGAGGGGTTCCCAGATGACGCCAGGGTCGCCGATGACCCGGAGAACTGAGCACGAGCTGCGTCGCACGGCGCCGGCCGTGGCCGTGCGCCTGCGCGCCGGCCGAAGCGCCTATGCGATTCTCATCGGCGTTCTGAAGACTCTCTTGCCCAGTTTCGCCATCGGCATGGTGCTCCTGATCTTCGCCTGGCCCCAGATCAACGTCGAAAGCGAGCACTTCAGGCTTGGCGTCCCCGAGCTCGCCGCGGACTATGCCGACAGCCTGTCGATGCTGAACGCACGTTTCGACGGCGTCGATGAGGAAGGCCGACCGTTTTCGCTTTCCGCCGACGAGGCCTCGCAGCCTTCCAGCGTGAACGAGATCGTCGATCTTTCCTTGCCGAAGGGCGACATCACGCTCAAGGACGGCACCTGGCTCGCCCTGACCGCCAAGACCGGCAAGTACGACCGCCAGGGCAACACCCTTGACTTGGAGGGCGCGGTCAGCCTGTTCCACGATCAGGGCTTCGAGCTGCTGACCGAAACTGCCGAGGTCGACCTCGAAGTCGGCCGGGCGGAAGGTTCGGATCCGGTCACGGGCCAGGGCCCCTTCGGTCAGCTGCTTTCCGAGGGCTTCCGCGTCGAGGACGACGGTGACACGATCGTCTTCACTGGGCGTAGCCGAATGGTCCTTTATCCCGATCGGTAGGACTCTTGAGGTGAAACAACGCCAGCCAGCCCTGGGGCGCCTTGCAGCGCTCGCGTTGGCAATGGCGTTGCTTCCGACCGGACTTGCCGCCCAGGGCCTGCTCGGTGGCGGAAAGGGCAAGTCCCCCCTGGAAATCAACGCCGACCAAGGTATCGAATGGCGCCGCGACCAGCGCACCTATGTCGCCAGCGGCAACGCCAGGGCGACCCGCGGCGACCTGGAGCTCTTCGCGGACGTGCTGACGGCGCACTACCGCGACGCGCCCGACGGCAGCAGCGAGATCTACAAGATCACGGCCAACGGCAACGTCCGCATCGTTTCGCCCAACGAGGAGGCGCGCGGCGACCGGGGCGCCTATGACGTCGACAACGGGGTCGTGGTCCTGCTCGGCGAAAACCTCCGCCTGACCACGCCGGAGGAGGTGATCACGGCCCGCGACAGCCTCGAGTATTGGGAGCAAAAACAGATGGCGGTGGCCCGCGGCGAGGCCCTTGCCAAGCGGGAGGACCGCCAGATCAGCGCCGACGTGCTGGCGGCGCATTACCAGCCGGGCGCGGACGAGAAGCTCGAGCTGCAGCGCATCGAGGCCTACGGCAATGTCGAGGTCGAGACCGACCGGGAGTACGCCCGCGGCGACCGCGGCACCTATTTCGTCGACAAGGAGCTCGCCACTTTGCAGGGCACCGTCAAGATCACGCGGGGCCAGAACCAGATGAACGGCGACTACGCCGAGGTCGATCTCACGACCGGCGTGAGCCGGCTGCTGAGCAGCGGCTCCGGCGTCAAGGGCATGATCCTGCCGAAGGCTGTGACCGGCGACAACGAATCCGCTCCGAAGGTGCAATGAACGAGCCCAAGCAGCTGACCGCCGGGGTGGGACCGCGCTTGGTCGCCGACAACTCCGGGCTGATGGCGGTCAACCTGACCAAGAGCTTCAAGAAACGGCCGGTGCTGCGTGGCGTCTCGGTCGCGGTCCAGCGCGGCGAGGCGGTCGGCCTGCTTGGGCCGAACGGCGCGGGCAAGACCACTTGCTTCTATATCATCACCGGCCTGCTGGCCGCCGACAACGGCTGGATCATGCTGGACGGTCACGACATCACCGAGTTGCCGATGTACCGCCGTGCCCGGCTCGGCATCGGCTACCTACCCCAGGAGGCCTCGATCTTCCGGGGGCTGACAGTCGAGCAGAACATCCGCAGCATCCTCGAGGTGGTCGAACCCGGACGACGCGAGCGCAAGGTCATGCTCGAGAACCTGCTCAACGAGTTCGGGATCACCCATCTGAGGAGCACGCCGGCGATTGCGCTTTCGGGCGGCGAGCGCCGGCGCGCCGAGATCGCGCGCGCACTGGCCTCCCGTCCGAGCTTTGTCCTGCTGGACGAGCCCCTGGCCGGCATCGATCCGATCGCCGTGGCCGACATCCGCGATCTGGTCTCCCACCTCAAGGATCGGGGCATCGGGGTCCTGATCACCGACCACAACGTGCAGGAGACCTTGAAGATCGTCGACCGTGCCTACATCCTGCACGACGGCCACGTTCTCTACGAAGGACGACCGGCGGAAATCGTTGCGCATAAGGACGTCAGACGCGTTTACTTGGGCGAAAGATTTAGCCTTTAAGGCTCGCCGCCATGGCGTTGACCCAGCGCTTAGAACTCCGTCAGTCACAAAGTCTCGTTATGACGCCGCAACTGCAGCAGGCGATCAAGCTGCTGCAGTTGTCGAACATCGAGCTCGGCGAATTCGTGGAGGCCGAGCTCGAGACCAACCCGCTCCTGGACAGTGAAGAACGCCGGGCCGGCGAGGCCGAGGACCCCGTCTCCGAGGCCTCCCTCGGCGAAGATCGGGCGTCCTCCGACGACCGCGAGGCGGCTCTTGCCGGGGACAGCGCCAGCCTTGCCGACTCGGACCAGATCCCCGACGACGCCAACGCACCGCTCGACACCGATCCCGGAGACCTCTACGACCTCGGACCGGGCGACGGCTATCTCAACGCCGCGCCGGGTGGCGCCGGGCCGGGCGTCAGCGGCTTCGACGAACTGCCCTCGCTGGAGCAGCGGCTCAGCGAGACCGTGACTTTGCGCCAACACCTCCTCGACCAGCTGACGGTCGAGCTCTCGGACCCGGTGGACCGCCTGATCGGGGTCCATCTGATCGACATGCTCGACGAGGCGGGCTACCTCACCGGCTCCCCGGAGGAGCTGGCAGGGCTTCTGGGCTGCCCGGAGGCCCGCGTCGAGGCCGTGCTCGCGACATTGCAGGGCTTCGATCCGGCCGGTATCTTCGCCCGCAGCCTTCAGGAGTGCCTGGCCATCCAGCTCGCGGAGCGCGACCGCCTCGACCCGGCGATGCAGGCTCTGATCGACAACCTCGACCTGCTCGCCCGCCATGAGCTGCCGCGCTTGATGAGGCGCTGCGGCGTCGATGCCGAGGACATGGCCGAGATGATCGCAGAGATCCGTCAGCTCGATCCCAAGCCGGCGCAGGCCTTCGACCACCAGGCCGCCGAGACGGTCATCCCGGATATCCTGCTTTTCGCCAAGCCGGACGGCGGCTGGCGCATCGAGCTGAACCCCGAGACCCTGCCCCGGGTCCTGGTCAACCGCAGCTATCACGCGCAGGTCCAGGCCAAGGCGCGAACCCGACCGGAGCGGGAGTACCTGGCCGAGCGCCTGCAGCAGGCGAACTGGCTGGTGAAGGCGCTGCACCAGCGCGCCACCACCATCCTGAAGGTGGCAACCGAGATCGTCCGCCAGCAATCGGGCTTTTTCCAGCACGGGGTCGAGCATCTGCGACCCCTGACCCTGCGCGACATCGCCGAGAAGGTCGAGCTGCACGAATCCACCGTGAGCCGCGTGACTTCGAACAAGTACATGGCCACGCCGCGCGGGACCTTCGAGCTCAAGTACTTCTTTACCGCGGCGATCGCCGGCCTGGGCCGTGAAAGCCATTCCGCCGAATCGGTCCGGCACCGGATCCGCGCCCTGATCGACCAGGAATCCCCGGATCGGGTCCTTTCCGACGACACCATCGTGACGGTCCTGCAGCGCGAAGGGATAGACATCGCGCGGCGGACCGTCGCCAAATATCGAGAGGCCCTGCGCATCCCGTCGTCCGTGCAGCGCCGCCGGGAGAAGCGCGCCTTGAGAAAATGATGCCCGTGCTTGTCTCTCCCGGGCCGGTTGTGCTGACATCGCCTGGGACGTATTGACACTCCCCTTGGCCATCCTTAAGGTCCGCGCCGCGCGAGGCGGCCCCAAAGGAGATCTTGGCTTACGAGCCCGCGCAAACCCGGATTGTCCGCTGATGCAACTGTCCGTTCAGGGCCGGCAGATCGACGTCAGTGATGCTTTTCGCAATCACGTCGAGGACGCCCTTGGAACCATCTTCAACAAGTACTTCGGCGATGCGATCGAGGCCAGCGTGACCCTGTCGCGCGAGGCGCATCTTCTGAAGGCGGTGGTCACGGCCCACGTCGGCCGGAACATCCAGCTGACCGCCCAGGGCGAGGCCGATGCGCCCTACACCGCTTTCGATATGGCCGCCGACCGCTTGTCGAAGCGCCTACGGCGCCACAAGCGGCGCTTGCGGGACCATCACAAGGCCGATTCTGGACTGGAAAGCATACCGGCTCAACAATACATATTGGCGGGGATCGCTGCCGAACACGAGGAGGACGCCCCGGCCGCCGATGGACAGCCAGCGGTGGTCGCGGAAATGACGACGGAGGTTCCGACGCTGACGGTCGGCGAGGCCGTGATGCGGATGGACCTGGCGGAGCTTCCGGCCATGATGTTTAGAAACAAGGCACACGGCGGGCTCAACATGATCTACCGCCGGCCGGACGGAAACATCGGCTGGGTCGACCCGCGCGGAAACCAAAGTAAATAGTATCGCTTCTCGGGATTTGGAAATGGATATTGCTGAACTGATCAGCTCAGAGGATATTGTTCCTAGCCTTCGTGTCGGCAGCAAGAAGCAGGCGCTGCAGGAGCTCTCCAAGCGCGCCGCCGAACTGACCGGCCAGCCAGAGCGAGCCATCTTCGAAGTGCTGATCCAGCGCGAGCGCCTCGGCACCACCGGTGTCGGCCAGGGGATCGCGATCCCGCATGGCAAGCTGCCCGAGCTCGATCGGCTCTACGCGCTCTTCGCCCGCCTGGAGACGCCGGTCGATTTCGATGCGATCGACGAGCAGCCGGTCGACCTGATCTGCCTGCTCCTGGCACCGGAAACCGCCGGAGCCGACCACCTCAAGGCCCTGGCCCAGGTGTCGCGCCTTCTACGCAACAAAGCGATTTGTGAGAAGATCCGGGGCAGCGACGGGCCCGACGCCATCTACGCCCTGCTCTCCGAACCCACCGCGAGCCACGCCGCTTGAGGCATTGATGGCAGCACGCCGCCTTCCGGGCGGCGGGAGCCGGAGACGACGGCTTGCATCAATGAACGCTGAGCGGCTCCATGTCGTTCTGCCTGATGGCGGCAATGGCGCTTTCGCGGCTCGGCAGGACCGCCAATTCGGCACCGTCGGCGGCATGGACGACGAAGACCAGTTGACCGTCGACCGTCGTCGGCTTGACGTAGGCGATATGATGCACGCCCAAGGCTGCGAGGTCCTGGGCGGTGATCTGACGGATCTGCGCGGTCGTGTTCATGATCTGTCTCTCTCCTTGAAGCGGCGACGGCCTTAGGGCCGGCTTCCGTCCCGGCCGAATCCCAGCCCGATGGGCGTTGCCCCTCGAGCCTAGGGCACAGTCCGATCAGTCGGTGTTGCCTTTCCCACCCTTGCGCGAGACGGGCTGAGCCGTGATTTTCCGGCCACCACCATCGGTCTTGATCGCGACTTGGCGGACCTTGGGCTCGACGATCGGCTGCTCGAGATCGATGTGCAGCAACCCGTTGTTTAGGCGCGCATCGACCACTTCGATGCCTTCGGCGAGGACGAAACTGCGCTGAAACTGCCGGGCGGCGATGCCGCGGTGCAGGAAGACCCGGTCCTTGTCGTCCGACTGCCGGCCGCGGATGACGAGTTGGCTATCTTCAACTAATACTTGAAGTTCATCACTTGAAAACCCGGCAACCGCGAGTGTGATCTGCAAGTGATTCTCGCTGACCTGCTCCACGTTGTAGGGCGGATATCCGTCGCCGGACGCCTTGGACACCCGGTCCAACGTTCGTTCGAAATGGTCGAAGCCCAAAAGCAGTGGGCTGTCGAAAAGAGAGAGGCGACTCATTTGCGCACGTCCTCCTCAGGATCACGAGCAAGGGCTGCGTCCACGAAAGAATCCCCGGCCCACGACGGCACCCGGAATTCGCGGCCCGCCAGAGCGGCGCCGCAGACTATCTTCATTTGGTGAGTCCCGGTGCTGCGATCAACTCTGCGCTCCAGGAGACCTCCGGCCGCCGCTTCCAGCCGGACCGAGACCGGATCGGGCGCTTCCGTGTCCGGGCGGTGACATTGCTGTAACATCCCCCCGGACGCTGCCGCGCCCGGGCTCCCGGCAAGGTTCTGTTAAGAGTTGGCGGTGTCTCCTGAACCCACGCGAGAACACGGCACAGCAGAGGTTCTGGAGCATTTTTTTGGGGGCTAAACAAGAAATGATCGGGCATAAGAAAAAAATCCTTTATACCTATCAGACGCGCATCGTCGTCTGGACCGGATTGGTCATGCAGCGCCTTGGCCGGGAGCTTCACGCCCTACAGGTAAGCCATCAGGACGCGGCCTTTCTGGCTACCGTCAAAGGCGATGCCTACCAGCACCTCCTGGTTCGCGATCCAGTTGCACTTAGAGCTTGAAATCGAAGGACTTCGAAGAAAGGGGGCGTTCGTGACATGGCTGCCCGAGCAGTATCCAGGGCTCAGCATGGCAACGAACACTTAACTCGACAAATCTAGACTGCATTTTGTGGAATGCGAGCCATGCTAGAAGCAGTCAGGACTGTCACACCGAGGACGCCAGAGCGGGTACCCGATTTGCTGACTCCCGAAGGTGTCCAAGCTTTCCTTGAGAACCCTTCGCCCGAAGCCCGGGCCGAGGCGGCGGCGGTCATCGCCCGCGAGTACGCCCAGGGCGGCTTCTCGGACTCCGAGATGGAGCTCGCCACCACCATCCTCGAGACCCTCGCCGTCGAAGGCGAGGATCTGGTCCGCGAAGCGCTCTCCGAGCACCTCAAGGACTGCGAGACCCTCCCGGTCAACCTGGTCCGTCAGCTCGCCCGCGACGCCGTCGAAGCGGTAGCGGTGCCGATCCTGCGCTGCGCCGCGGCTCTGGACGACGACGACCTGATCGAGATCGCCGGCGCCGGCCAGGTGGCGCAGCTGATCGCCATAGCAAAGCGCGACGAGGTCACGCCGGAGGTCGCCGAGGCGCTGCTGGAATCCCGGAACGAAAAGGTCGTCGGTGCCCTGCTGGGCAACAAGGCTGCGGACATCCCGGAGCCGCTGCTCAACCGCATCATCGACGAGTTCGGCAGCTTCACCTCCTTCCACAGCCTGCTGGTCGACCGGCCCTTCCTGCCCTTGACGGTGATCGCGCGGGTCCTGCTGCTGATCCCGGAAGAGATGAAGGAGCGGCTCCTCGAGCGCCACGAACTGAACGCCAAGTTCGCCCAGCTGCTGACCCGTGTCAGCCAGGAGAACTCGATCTCCCGCGACGCCTCCAAGGCGCCCAAGGCCGTCGAGGCGCCGAAGCTGGTCCAGGTGCTGAGCCAGAAGGATGGCCTGACCCCGGTTCTGGTCCTGCGGGCCCTGCTGACCGGCGACCTCGAGTTCTTCGAGTCGGCCATGGCCGTGCGCACCCAGATGACGGTGGAGCCGGCGAAGACCCTGATCTACAGCAGCTCGCCGAAGGGCTTCAAAGGGCTTTACGCGCGCAGCAACATGCCTACGGAGCTGATGCGGGCCTTCCGCATCGCGTTGGACTACATCAACGAGATCGGCCGGGACAACGCCGCCTTCTGGCGGGCCGAGGACACCCGCGAGATCGTCAAGCAGCTCGGCAACGAGTTCGACGAGGTCTGCCCGGCCGAGCTGCGCCGGCTGATCGGACGCCTGCAGCGACGCCTGACCAGCCAGAACGACAAGGACAAGCGCGGCTCCGTCGAGCTGGCCTTCTCCAAGGCCGGCAGCAAGAACCGCGGCGTGCCGCAGAAGGGTCCTCTGCGTCCGGCCAGCTGACCGGCGGCCCCGCGGCGCGGCAGCGACGCGGTGACACCGACCTCCGAAGCCCCCCGACAAGCCAGCTTTCACCAAGCCTTAAGGGTGCCTCTGCCATCATCCGGGCCTCAAGATAAGGGCCCGACAGGCCGAGGCATCGACCGTCATCCTTGCGAGATCAGAGACAGGAACAGCGACCGATGGACGCAGATCGAGGGCCAATGGCCGGAGACGACATGCCCGCCGAGTCCGGCGACAACGGCGATGACTCGGAGGCCCGGTCGCGCTCCCATCCGCTGCGTCGCCTGATCGGGCCGGAGCCCGCGGCCCCTGCGGCGCCGGAGGCGATGACCGAGTCGGACGTGCCGTCCCTGGCCAGCGTGTCCATCCGCCGCGGCGCCGGCGGCGCCAAGAGCCCCGGTCGGATGGCCGCGCAGACACCGCGCCAAGCGCCGCCGCAGGCGCCCGCCCAGGCCCCCGCCTCGGCCCCCGCCTCGGCCGCAGTCCAGACCCAGGTGCCGGCCCAGGCCCCTGTCCAGCCCCAGTCGCAGCCCCCGGCGCCCGCGCAGCCCACCGCCGAGCCGCAGCCCCGCGCGGCCGTTCCCCAGGCCGGCGGCAACGGCGTCGGCGCCGCGGCGGCCCAGGCGCCGGCTCAGGCCACGAACGGAAGCGGCCAGCCGCCGAGGCCGGCCCAGCCCCCAAGCGCGCCCAGCCAGGCAGCCTCCGCCCCGACGCCCACCTCGACGCCCCAGGACCATGCCGCGGCCCCGGCCGGCGGCAACGGCGCAAGGCCGGCCGCGCCCGAGTCCGGCGGCGTGAGCATCCGCAAGGCGGCCCCGAGCATTCGCAAGCAGCCGCCGGCCGAGGGAGCCGAAGCACCGGTCCCGAGCGACGGTGCCGCAGGCGCCGCGCCGAGCATCCGCAAGCCGGCACCCGAGGCGGCCGGCCCGGAAGCGGCGCCTTCGATCCGCCGGCCGGCGCCGCCGCCTGAGCCCAGGGAGACGCAGGAGCGCCCGATCCCGCGGCAGGCGATGGAGCCGGAGTCGGCCCCGCGCCCGGCGCCCGCGGTCGAGCGCACCGCACCCCCGGTCCGCGAGGCCCCCCCAGAAGCCAGGGCCGCCGAGGCACCGTCGATGGAATTGCCTGCTGCCGACAGGCCGGTCGAGCGGGCCCCGGCGGCGCCCGCCGAACCGCTGTGCAGCGAAGCTCCGACGTCCGAGCCGGCGCCAGAGCGGCGCCCCGAGCCGGTGCCGGAGCCGCGTCCCGAGCCGATGCCAGAGCCGCGCGCCGAGCCGCTACAGGTTCGGCAGCCCGCGCCTGAGCCAGCCCCCCAGGCGGCCACAGCCCCGGCGCCAACGCCCATGCCCAGTCCGCCGCCGATCAACGAAGGCGTCTTCGACGAAGACGGCGCCATGCGGATCGGCTACGTGATCTCGGTGTCCGGCCGCAAGGTCTACGGCGTGATGATCCCGGATTCCGACGTCGCGACCGAAGACAGCATGCTGCACCTGCAGGAGGTCTCGCAGATCGGCGACCTGGTCAAGATGCCGACCTCGCGCTCGGTCGCCTTCGGGATGATCTCCAGCCTGGAGATCCGCAACCCCTCGTCCTCGCCGCCGGCCGCGACCGACCAGCGGGTGCTCGAGATCGACCTCTTCGGCGAGGGCATCTATGACCAGAATGGCGAGTTCAAGTTCCAGCGCGGCATCTCGATCTACCCCAGCCTAGGCACCGAGATCCGCGAGACAACGCATCTGGAGCTGGCGCAGATCTACGCCAAGCCCAGCGAGTCCAACGTTCTGATCGGCTCGCTCTACCAGGACCCGGAGCTGCCGGCCTACCTTCTTGTCGACGACCTGCTGGGCAAGCACTTCGCGGTGCTTGGCACGACCGGCACCGGCAAGTCCTGCTCGACCACGGTCGTGCTGCGCTCGATCCTGGACGCCCACCCGAACGGCCACGTGGTCCTCCTCGACCCCCACAACGAGTACGGCCAGGCCTTCGACGAGTACGCCGAGGTGGTGCGCCCGGACACCCTGAACCTGCCCTTCTGGCTGCTGAACTTCGAGGAGCTGGTCGAGGTGATCTGCACCGCCGACCAGATCAGCCGCAAGGCCGAGGTCAACATCCTCAAGGAGGCGGTCTACACCGCCAAGCTGCAGTTCGTCGGCGAGAGCGAGGACGTGGTGTCCTGGCTGACCGTCGACACCCCGGTGCCCTACCGCCTGAGCTCTCTGGTGCAGCAGATCGAGGACGCCCAGGGCCAGCTCGACCGGCCCGAGGATTCCGCGCCCTATCAGCGGATCAAGGCCCGGATCCAGGCCCTGCGCGCGGACCGGCGCTACGACTTCATGTTCGCCGGCCTTTCGGTCAAGGACTCCATGGCCGAGGTTCTGTCCCGCCTGCTGCGGATCCCGGTCGAGGGCCGGCCGATTACCATCCTGCAGCTGGCCGGCGTGCCCTCGGAGATCGTCGACGTCGTGGTCTCCGTGATGTGCCGCATGGTCTTCGACTTCGCGATGTGGAGCGTCGGCCACCAGTCCGTGCCGGTGCTCCTGGTCTGCGAGGAGGCGCACCGCTACATCCCGCAGGACCAGGCGACCGGCTTCACGCCGACCCGCAAGGCCATTGCCCGGATCGCCAAGGAGGGCCGCAAATACGGCGTCTCGCTCTGCCTGGTGACCCAGCGCCCCTCGGAGCTCTCCGAGACCATCCTGTCCCAGTGCAACACCATCTTCACCCTGAGGATGAGCAACGAGCGCGACCAGGTCTTCGTACGCCGGGCCATGCCCGACAGCGCGGCCGGCATGCTGAACGCCCTGCCGGCGCTCAGGAACCAGGAGGCGATCGTTGTCGGCGAAGGCGTCACCGTGCCGATGCGGATCCGCTTCTCGGACCTCGAGTCCTTCCAGCGGCCGCAGAGCGACACGGCGATCTTCTCGGACGCCTGGGAGTACGACCAGGACCGCGGCGACGGTTTCCTGCACGACGTCGTCGACCGCTGGCGCCGTCAGAGCTACTGACCCGGCGCTTGACGCCCCGGCCCGGCAGGATTGAAGTCGGGCCATGGGCGAGGCCGAGCTTCCCGACATCGAAAAGGCGCGCTTCCTGGAAGCGCTGGCGGTCAGCGCCTGGCCCCCGGCGGCCCAGGAGCCGCTGGAGGGCTGGCAGCTGGGCTTCGACCGCGGCGCTACCCGCCGGGCCAACAGCACCTTGCCGAACCGCCTGGCGCCAGGCGCCGATGCCGAGGCGCTGATCGCCGAGGTCGAGCGCCGCTACCGCGACCGGGGCCTGGCGCCCTGCTTCAAGATCAGCCCGGCGGCGACGCCCGCCGACCTCGACCGGCGGCTGGCCGCCCGGGGCTACGACGCCGAGGGGCAGAGCCTGGTGCTGACCGCCGGGTCCGCGATTGCGGCGGGCGCCGAGGCGGCGCCCGGCGTTGATCTGCAGCTCCTGGACGCGCCGACCCCAGCCTGGTGCGCCGCCTGCTGGCCCGGGGCGGAAACGGCGGAGGCCGAGGCCCGGGCCGCGATCGCCCGGCGGATCGAGGCGCCCCGCGCCTTCGCCCTGGCCGCGATCGAAGGGAAAACGGCCGGGGCGGCGGCGATCGCCTGCCGCGACGGCTGGGCCTGCATCACCGCGGTCAACACCCTCGGCGCCTGGCGCCGGCGCGGCGTCGCCTGGACCCTGATGGCGGGTTTGACCGAGTGGGCCATGCGGCAAGCGCCCGAGGGCCTCTATCTGCAGGTGGAGGCGGACAACACGGCCGCGCGGGCGCTCTACGACCGGCTCGGCTTCAAGCTCGCCTATCCCTATCACTACCGCCGGCAGGCCTGAGGCAGGCTTCAGTCCGCCCGGGCGGCCATCGCCGCGGCACGGATCTCGCTGAGGGACTGGCGGGGCGTCAGGGCCTCCGGATCGATCCGCAGCTCGAGCAGGGCCGGCTTGCCAGCGGCCTCCGCCCGTTCGAAGGCGGCGGCGAAGTCCTCGGTCCGCTCGACGACCTCGCCGTGGGCGCCGTAGGCCCGGGCCAGGGCGGCGAAGTCCGGATTGACCAGGTCCGTGCCCAGGACCCGGCCCGGGTATTCCCGCTCCTGGTGCATGCGGATGGTGCCGTACATGCCGTTATTGACCAATAGTATAATAACGTTCAGGCGGTACTGGACCGCGGTCGCCAGCTCCTGCCCGGTCATCAGGAAGCAGCCGTCGCCGGCGAAGCAGACCACGGGCCGCTCCGGCGCCTCAGCCTTGGCCACGATGGCCGCCGGCAGGCCATAGCCCATGGAGCCGGAGGTCGGGCCGAGCTGGCTGCGGAAGCCGCCGTAGCGAAAGAAGCGGTGCAGCCAGACCGAATAGTTGCCGGCGCCGTTGGTCAGCACCGCGTCCGCCGGCAGGTGGTCGCGCAGCCAGGCCACGACCTCGGCCATCTGCAGGGCGCCGGGGCAGGGCAGTGGCCGGTTCCATTCCAGATAGTCCCGGTGGGCCGCCTCGACTTCGGCGGCCCGTGTCGGGCCCGGCGCGGCGTTGAGGCCGCGGGCGGCGGCCAAGAAGGCGCGCGGGCTGGCGTGGATCGCCAGCGCCGGCTGGTAGACCCGGCCCAGTTCCTCCGCGCCGGGGTGGATGTGGACCAGCCTCTGGCTGGGCCGCGGCGCCTCGATCAGGGTATAGCCGCCGGTCGTGATCTCGCCCAGGCGGGCGCCCAGCACCAGCAGCAGGTCGGCTGCCCGGATCCGGGCCTGCAGCTTGGGATTGATGCCGATGCCGACGTCGCCGGCGTAGTTGGGATGGCCGTTGTCGATCAGATCCTGGCAGCGGAAGGCGGCGCCGACCGGCAGCGCCTGGGCCTCGGCGAAGGCCCGCAGGTCGTCGGTCGCCTGGGCATCCCAGCCACTGCCCCCGACCAGCAGGAAGGGCCGCTCGGCCGCGGCCAGGAGCTCGCCCAGACGGCTGAGCTCGGACCCGCCGGGGTGGGTCTCGACCCTGGCGTAGGGCGCCGCGTCGGCGACCTCGACCTCGTCGGTCAGCATGTCCTCGGGCAGGGCCAGCACCACGGGGCCGGGGCGGCCCGAGGTCGCGGTGTGGAAGGCCCGGCTCAGGAACTCGGGGATCCGCGCCGCATCGTCGATCTCGGCCACCCACTTCGCCTGCTGTCCGAACATGCGCCGGTAGTCGATCTCCTGGAAGGCCTCGCGCTCGACGTGACCGCGGGCGATCTGGCCGATGAAGAGGATCATCGGCGTCGAGTCCTGGGAGGCGATGTGCAGGCCGGCGCTGGCGTTGGTCGCGCCCGGCCCGCGGGTGACGAAGCAGATGCCCGGTTCGCCGGTCAGCTTGCCCTGGGCCTCGGCCATCATCGCCGCCCCGCCTTCCTGGCGGCAGATCGTGAAGGCGATCTCCGGCACGTCGTTCAGCGCGTCCAGGACCGCCAGGTAGCTCTCGCCCGGCACACCGTAGGCGCGGGTCACGCCATGAAGCCTGAGCTGATCGACCAGCACCTTCGCGCCGCTGCGCGGGCTCTCTGCGGATGGCACCCCGGTTCCTCCTCTCGACGACCGCCTGAGGCTTACGGAGATCGCGCCGCCTTGTCTACCGCCGCTTGCGCCCGGACGGGGCGGCGCCACATGCTGGGCTCAGGACTCATAACCGTAAGGTGACGGTAGCTGCGAGATAGGTTGCTGAACGGAACGTGTGGGTGCGCCTGTCGCAGCGTGTTGCGAAGCGCCGTCAGTCTTTGAGCTAGGCGAAGAGATTCTTGACTTTTTGGACGTTGGCGGGACTAACGCCTCGCCCCTTCGGAGGGAGTGGCCTTATCCGCTCTCTCTGTTCCTCCGTGAGCCAAGGTCCGTGACGTGGATGTTCCTCCTCGCCACCTTAGAATCAAAAGAGAGTACGTTAGGAAATCTTGTTTGCGCCGATGACAGTAGTGCGGGACGAAAGTGCCACTGAGTTTTAACACCCTATGCGGCACAGAATGACGCCCGTGATTCAAGGTAGGCTGCTTGATTCGGCTCAATTTTCATCATTGTATCGCGCCACGCCTCCTGCTCGAAACTTATCAGGGCAAGTTCCCAGACACAGGCAACCACCGGCCTCGCCACAGTATCCATAGGTTCCGCCGCAGAATATTCCCGACGGTAGATGTGCTGGCAAAGCACTGAACCCTGAGCCCACCAATGCGCCGAAATTGATAAACCCACATCTCCGGGATGAATAATGACAAAGCCTAAGCCGTTGCTGTCTCCCATGGCAGCAACCCGTTCCAGCACGTCCTGCTCCAGAAACTCCTTCGCAACCGACACCATGTCGTGTGTCACCTCCTTGTCACGTGCAAGAAGGCCGTAAATCTTGAAATGAAGCGAACCCATCTCCCAGATGCCATGATCTGAAACGGCGCGCGGGTGATAGACCTCGATGGGGCCAACATCCATCATGCTTCTCCGTCAGCGGGCGCTTGCGGCACTGTAACGAGTGCCCGAAGGACGTCAATTAATGGGTCCTGAGCCTAGGAGCGGAGGGCGACAGACATGGAAGCGAGCCTCGATCCCGGGGCGCTGCGCCGGCACCGCCTTGGCAACCTGCTGCAGTCGCTGGTGCTGATCGCGGGCATGGCCGTGCTTCTGGCGGCCTGCGGCTGGATCGTCGCCGGCTGGCCCGGCGTCGCCGTGGCCGCGGGCCTGGGCGCCGTCTCCCTGGCGATCAGCGGCCGTCTGTCCCCCGGGCTCATGCTGCGGATGTTCCGGGCCCGGCCGCTGACCCGGCACGACCTGCCGGAGGTCGTCGACGCGGTCGCGATCCTGGCCGCCCGGGCCGGCCTGGAGCCGCCGCCCCGGCTCTACTACGTCGCCAGCCCGACCCTGAACGCCTTCTCGGTCGGCCAGGGACGGCAGGCGGCAGTCGCCGTGACCGGCGGCCTGCTGCAGGCAATGACCCTGCGCGAGGTGATCGCCATCCTGGCCCACGAGATCAGCCACATCCGGCACAACGACATCTGGGTCATGGGCCTGGCCGACGTGATGTCCCGGATGACCCGCTCCATGTCCTTTCTGGGGATCTTCTTCCTGATCGTCAACCTGCCCTTCGCCCTGGCCGGGGTCGCCCAGATCCCCTGGCTGCTGATCCTGCTGCTGCTCTTCGCGCCGACCCTGGGCAGCCTGCTGCAGCTCGCCCTCTCACGCACCCGCGAGTTCGAGGCCGACCGCGGCGCGGCGCGCTTGACCGGCGATCCCATCGGCCTGGCGCAGGCCCTGGAGCGGCTGGAGCGCCGGCAGGGACGCTTCTGGGAGGACATCTTCCTGGGCAGCCGCCGGATCCCCGATCCCTCGCTGCTGCGCAGCCATCCCAGGACCGAGGAGCGGATCCGGCGCTTGCTGGACCTCAGGGTGACGACGCCACCGGTCGAGACCCGGGAGACGGCGGTCCGGCCGCGCGCGCCGCTGCCCCCGCAGCCGAAGCGGCCGCGGCAGCGGATCACGGGGCTTTGGTACTAGGAACGGGCGGCGTCGGGAGGGAGGAGGGGTCTTGGCGGGCGTCAGTGCAGCGGCGTGACCGGGGCAGTGAGCTCGTCGGAGCCCCAGGCCTGATCGGCGACCCAGCTGATCGCTTCGGTCAGCTCGTCGCGGCCGAACTCCTCGGCGACGATGTCGACCGCTTCGGCAAGGCCCGCCTCGACGTTCTCCGCGTGCTGGTCCCGACCGTGCGCGCGCAGGATGTTGACGAGGATCGTCGTGTTCATGATCCACAGCGCCGCCACGCGGACGCGATAGGCTTCGTTCTCCAAGGCGTACCTTCCTGGCTTCTGCCGACAGCGGTACGGCCTAACTTGGCCGCAAGAACCTCGAAACCTTACGGCATTGCCCTTACGATGCGGTTAAGATGCCCTGTCGCGAGCCAATGTCGGACAATTTTATCCATCTATATCAATAGCATAAAGCTCGGGGAGGAAGAGCCATGGTCAAGGTCAAGCGGCTTGGGGCGCTGGCGCTCCTGGCGCTGCTCCTGCTGTCCGGACCGGCGGCCGCGGCCGAGGAGGCCGACGCCATCCTCGGCACCTATCTCAACGAGAAGCAGACCGCCCACGTCGAGATCTTCAAGGACGGCGGCGCCTACTTCGGCCGCATCGTCTGGCACAAGGAGAATCGCAAGGACTACAAGAACCCGGACCCGGCCCTGCAGGACCGGCCGCTGGTCGGCCTGGTCTTCCTCAAGGACTTCGTCTACGACCCCGAGGAGAAGGAGTGGACCGACGGCGAGGTCTACGCGCCGGACGACGGCAAGACCTACAGCGGCTATCTCTGGCTGGAGGACGGCGTCCTGAAGATGCGCGGCTACGTCGGCATCTCGCTGTTCGGCCGCACCTCCGTGCTGACGCCGCTCGAATAGCCGGCCAAACCATCGACGGGCCCGATGACCCTCAGTCCCGCACAGCAACCGCCCAGCGAGGGCGCCGAGCCCACGGCCGCCGTCGAGGACCGCTCCGAGCGCTGTCTCGTCGTCGGCGCCGGTCCGGCGGGCCTCGCCCAGGCCCGCGCCTTCAAGCGCGCCGGCATCGCCTTCGACCTGATCGAGCGGCACCGGGACCTGGGCGGTATCTGGGACATCGACAATCCCGGGACGCCGATGTACCGCTCGGCCCGCTTCATCTCCTCCAAGCGGCGCTCGGCCTTCCTCGGCTTTCCCATGCCGGCCGCCTACCCGGACTACCCCGGCCACGGCCAGATCCTGCCCTACCTCAAGCACTTCGCCGAGGCCGAGGGCCTCGCGGACGACATCGCCTTCGAGACCCGGGCCGAATGGATCGAGCCCCGGGACGACGGGCTCTGGTCGGTCCGCTTGAACCGGGGGCCGCCCCGGCTCTACCGGGGCGTGGTCTGCGCCAACGGCATGACCTGGCGCCCGCAGGCGCCGGAGATTCCCGGCCGCTTCGAGGGCGAGCTGCACCACGCGGTGAGCTACCGCGACCCGGCGGCCTTCCGAGGCCGCCGCGTGCTGGTGATCGGTGGCGGCAACACCGGCTGCGACATCGCCTGCGACCTGACCCGGCAAGCGGCCGCGACGCGCCTGAGCCTGCGCCGGGGCTATCACGTCGTCCCCCGGCATATCCTGGGACTGCCCGCGGACGTCTTCGGCGCCGCCCTGCCCGGCCTGCCGCTGCGCCTGCAGCAGGGCAGCTCCCAGGGCCTGCTGCGGCTGCTGCAGGGCAAGCGCCGGGGCTGGCCCGCGCCGGACCACCGGCTCTACGAATCCCATCCGATCATCAACTCCGAGATCCTGGACCTTGTCGAGCGCGGCGCGATCCGCGTGAAGCCGGACGTCGAGGCCTTCGAGGGCCGCGAGGTCCGCTTCGCCGACGGCAGCTGCGCGGCCTTCGATGCCGTGCTCCTGGCGACCGGCTACAAGATGGCGATACCCTTCATGGACCCAGTGCACTTCGCCTGGGAACAGGATCGGATCGCCGGCTTCCTGACCGCCTTCAACGCGCGCCACCGCGCGCTCTTCACCCTTGGCTTCCTGGCGATCAACGCCGGCGTCTTCGGCGACTTCGACCGCCTGGCGCACCTGATCGCCTGCCACCTCCGGGACCAAGAGGAGAATCCCCTGCGGGCCGAAGCCTTTCGGCGAATCGTCGCGACCGAGACGCCCGATTTGACCGGCGGCCTCGCCCTGGTGCCCTCGCCCCGCCATGCGGTCTACGCCCACCACCCGGCCTTCCGCGCCTATCTCGAGAAGCTCCGCCGCCGCATGGGCTGGCCGCCCTTTCCGGGCTAGGAGCCCGGCCTGATGCTCGGCTAGAGTTCTCGAAGAGTGCAAATGCTTGGGCTCGAAGGAAGCCGAGGAATGCCGGAAAGCCCTTCAAGAACCCTGCTCTGCGCCGTCTTCGCAGTTGCGGCCCTCGCCGTGGCGCCGACAGTGGCCAAATCCCAGGCGCTGCCGACGGGACCTGGGAAGGATCTCGTCGAGGCCGCCTGCACCGGCTGCCATCCGGTCAACCGGATCCTGCGCAGCTCGGGCTACGACCGGGCCGGCTGGGAGGAACTGATCGGCACGATGATGGATCTCTCCGATATCGTCGAGGACAGGGAGGCGATCACCGGCTACCTGGCGACGCGGTTCCCACCCAACGACCGGCGCATGCCCAAGCTGATCTCCGGCAAGACCAAGATCGCCTTCACGGAATGGGTGGTCCCGACCTTGGGGCAGCGGGCGCGCGATCCGGCCGAGGCCGGCGACGGCACGATCTGGTGGGCCGGACAGTGGGGCAATCTGATCGGCCGCATCGACCCGGCGACCGGCGCGATGACCGAGTACCCTCTGCCCGCCGGCGCCATCCCCCATTCCGTCACCATCGATATCGCGGGCGCGGTCTGGTACACGGGCAACAAGAACGGCACGCTGGGGCGGCTCGATCCGGCCAGCGGCGAGATCACGGTCTACGACATGCCAGATCCGGCGGCGCGCGATCCGCACACGGCGGTCTTCGACGCGAATGGGATCCTCTGGTTCACGCTCCAGCACAGCAACATGATCGGCCGGCTCGATCCGGCCAGCGGGGACGTGCGGCTGGTCACCGCACCGCGACCGGGCTCGCGGCCCTACGGGATCAAGATCGACGCCGAGGGCCGGCCCTGGGTCGCCTGCAATGGCGCCAACTGCCTGCTCGGTATCGATCCGGCGACGATGGCGCTCACCGAGATCGAGCTGCCGATCCCCGAGACCACGGTCCGGCGCCTCGACATCGCCGAGGACGGCATGATCTGGTACGTCAACTCCTCCCAAGGCCGGCTTGGGCGCTACGACCCGGCCAGCGGGGACATCAAGGATTGGCCCTCGCCCAGCGGGCCGAAGTCGCACCCCTACGCCATCGCGGTCGTGGACGGCGCGATCTGGTACAACGAGTCGGGCCGGCGCCCGGACGCCCTGGTGCGCTTCGACCCCGAGACCGAAAGCTTCCAGAGCTGGGCGATCCCCTCGGGCGGGGTCTACGCTGGCATCGTCCGGCACATGCGGCCGACCAAAAGCGGCGATCTGCTGATCCACCAGAGCGCCACCAACCGCATCATCCTGGTGGCGATCGAGAAATCTGCGCCGGCACAATAACATGCAGGACAGGCGTCAGCGCGACTCCCCAGCCCGGCTGATCTGAGTCAAGGCGGTCGGCCGCCAGCTTGGCTATCTGGAGGCCCTCGTCCTTGAGGCCAGGATCAGCGACCCTCACGCCCGCTTTGGAGCCGCAGCCATGACCGCTACCGCGGAAGCCCGCTCGCCGGAGAGGGCACGGAATGTGACTCTGCGCGCCCGCGGCCTGACCAAGGTCTACGGCAGCGGCGAGGTCGCGGTCCACGCCCTGCGCGGGGTCGATCTCGATCTCTACCAGTCGGAGCTCCTGGTGCTGCTCGGCGCCTCGGGCAGCGGCAAGTCGACCCTGCTCAACATCCTCGGCGGGCTGGACCGGCCGAGCGACGGCCGGGTCTGGTTCCGCGACCTGGAGCTGACGGCCTGCGGGGAGTCGGCCCTGACCCGCTACCGCCGCGACCACGTCGGCTTCGTCTTCCAGTTCTACAACCTCATGCCCAGCCTGACCGCGCTGGAGAACGTCGCCCTGGTGACCGAGATCGCGCCCGATCCGATGCGGCCGGCCGAAGCCCTGGCATTGGTCGGCCTGGAGGACCGGCTGGACCACTTCCCGGCCCAGCTCTCGGGCGGCGAGCAGCAGCGGGTCGCGATCGCCCGGGCCATCGCCAAGCGGCCCGACGTGCTGCTCTGCGACGAGCCGACCGGGGCCCTGGACAGCGCCACCGGGGTCCGGGTCCTGGAGGCCGTCGAGGCGGTCAACCGCGACCTGGGCACGACGACGGCGCTGATCACCCACAATGCGCCGATCGCGGGCATGGCCGACCGGGTCGTGCGTTTCGGCGACGGCCACATCGTCGAGGTCGCCGAGAACCCAGAGCGGCGGCCGGCCCACGAGCTGTCGTGGTAGGGCCGTGCGGGCGCTGAACCGAAAGCTGGCCCGCGACCTCTGGCGCCTGCGCGGCCAGGTGCTGGCGATCGCCCTGGTGGTCGCCTCCGGGGTGGCGGTGCTGGTCATGTCGCTGACCGCCTACGAGGCTCTGCGCGACACCGCCGAGGCCTTTTACGAGCGCCACCGCTTCGCCCAGGTCTTCGCCACGGTCAAGCGCGCACCCGAGCACCTGGCCGCACGGATCGCCGCCCTGCCCGGCGTGCAGACGGTTGAGACCCGGATCGTCGAGCTGGCGATCCTGGATATCGCCGGCTTCGAGGAGCCGGTGATCGGCACCCTGGCCTCGATCCCGGAGCGCGGCCAGCCGCTGCTGAACCGCCTGGCCCTGCGCCAGGGCCGCCTGGTGGCGCCCGACCGCCCCGACGAGGTGGTGATCAGCGAGTCCTTCTCGGAAGGCCACGGCCTGGTCCCCGGCGACCACCTCCACGCCATCATCAACGGCCACAAGCGGCGCCTCGATGTGGTCGGGGTCGCCCTCTCGCCGGAGTACGTCTACTCGATCGGCCCCGGGGCCCTGATGCCCGACGACCAGCGCTTCGGCGTGCTCTGGATGGGGCGGGAGGCCCTGGCCGCCGCCTACGACCTGGACGGCGCCTTCAACGACGTGGCGGTCTCCCTGCTGCGCGGCGCCTCGTCGGCAGAGGTCATCGACCGCGTGGACCAGATGCTGGGGCGCTATGGCGGCATCGGCGCCTTCGACCGCAAGGACCAGGTCTCGAACTGGTTCGTCGAGAACGAGTTCGATCAGCTGAAGAACCTGGCCACGATCCTGCCGACAATCTTCCTCTCGGTCGCCGCCTTCCTGACCAACATGGTGCTGAACCGCCTGATCGCGATCGAGCGCAGCGAGATCGGCCTGGTCAAGGCCTTCGGCTATTCCAGCCTGGAGATCGGCTGGCACTACATGAAGCTGGTCATGGCCATCGCCGGGCTCGGCATCGTGATCGGCTGGGGTCTCGGCTCCTGGCTGGGCAACTTCTTGACAGAGATCTTGGCCCAGCAATACCGCTTTCCCTTCATCTACTACCGTCCGGGCCCGGCGGCCTACGCCATCGGCGCCATGGTCAGCCTGGTCGCGGGCCTGCTCGGAACCTGGGGCGCGCTGCGCCGGGCCGTGGCGCTGCCGCCGGCCGAGGCGATGCAGCCGCCGGCACCGCCGCTTTACCGCAAGACCCGCCTCGGCGCGCTGGGCCTGGCACTCGGACTGGACCAGCCAACCCGGATGATCTTCCGGCAAATCCTGCGCTGGCCGCTGCGCTCGGCCATGACCGCCCTGGGCATCGCGCTGGCAGTCTCGGTCCTGATCACCTCGCTGCATTGGCGCGACGCCATCACTCACCTCGTCGAGGTCAATTTCTTCGACGCCCAGCATCAGGACTTGACCGTCGGGCTGGTCGATCCGCAATCGACCGAGGTCACCCGGGATTTCGCCCGCCTGCCCGGGGTGCTGTCGGTCGAGCCCTTCCGCAGCCTGCGGGTCCGCCTGCGCAGCGGCCCACGCGAGAAGCGCGTGTCGATCACGGGGGTCACCGCGGCGGCCCGGCTGCAGCCGCCCTACGATGCCGGCGGCCGGGTGGTGCCGGTCCCGCCGGAGGGCCTGGTGCTGTCGAAGAAGCTAGCCGAGATCCTTGAGGTCGGCCCCGGCGATGAGGTGACCGTCGAGGTCCTGGAAGGCCGCCGTCCGGTCCGGGAGGTCCCGGTCGCCGGCGTGGTCGAGACCTACATCGGGACCGCGGCCTACATGAGCCTGGCGGCGGCCAACCGCCTGATGCGCGAGCGGCCCTCGGTCGATGCCCTGCACCTGCTGGTCGACCCGAAGCGGCAGGCCGCGCTCTTCGCCGAGCTCAAGGCGCTGCCCAGGGTCTCGGCGGTGATGCTGCGCCGGGCGACGGTGGACAAGTTCTACGACACCATGGCGCGGATCATGTTCATCTTCATCAGCTTCTACGCGGTCTTCGCCTGCACCCTGGCCTTCGGCGTGGCTTACAACTCGGCGCGGATCGCGCTCTCGGAACGCGGCCGCGAGCTGGCGACCCTGCGGGTCCTGGGCATGAGCCGGCTGGAAATCTCCTATATCCTGCTCGGCGAGGTCGCCGTCCTGGTCTTCCTCGGCCTGCCGCTGGGTTGCCTCTGCGGCGCCGGTCTGGCCTGGCTGATGACCGACCTCTTCGAGACCGACCTCTACCGGGTGCCCATGTACATCGAATCCGCGACCTTCGGCTTCTCGGTGCTGATCACCCTGGCCGCGACGGTTGTCTCCGCCGCCATCGTGCGCCGGCGGGTCGACCGCCTGGACCTGGTCGCGGTCCTGAAGACACGGGAGTAGGGATGACCGTAGCGCAACGCCGGATCGTCCTCTGGGGCCTCCTGCTCGCGGTCCTGGCTGCCGGGCTGCTCTATGCCTTCCGGCCGCAGCCGGTGCCGGTCGACTTCGCCACGGTCGAGCGCGGTCCGCTTGTTGTCACCGTCGACGAGGAGGGCGAGACCCGGGTCCGCGACGTCTTCGTGCTCTCGGCGCCGATCGCCGGCCGCGCCCGGCGCATCGAGAGCGAGGTCGGCGACGCGGTCGTCGCCGGCGAGACCGTGGTGGTCGAGATCGAGCCCATCGACCCCGCCTTCCTGGACGTGCGCAGCGAGGCCCAGGCCCAGGCCGCGGTCCGCACCGCCGAGGCCGCCCGGGTTCTGGCCAGCGCCGAGCTCGAGCGAGCCCAGGCCGAGCTGGCCTTCGCCGAGGCCGAGTTGAAGCGCGCCCGGCGCCTGATCGGCCGGGGCACGATCTCGCAGCGCCGCCTGGACGAGGACGAGCGGGCTTTCAAGACCGCCAAGGCCAACCTGGCGACGGCACAGGCCGCCCTGGACATGCGCAAGGCGGAGCTGGAGCGCGCCCGCGCCGAGCTGCTGTCGCCCCTCGAGACGCGGGGCCAGACCGCGGGCTGCCCCTGCGTGGCGGTGACCGCGCCGGTCAGCGGCCGGGTCCTGAGGGTGCACCACGAGAGCGAAGGCGTGGTCGCACCCGGCGAACCCCTGATCGAGATCGGCGATCCCCGTGACCTGGAGATCGTCGCCGACCTGCTGTCGAGCGACGCGGTCAAGGTCGAGGCCGGGCAGAGGGTGCTGATCGAAGACTGGGGCGGCGGCGAGGTGCTCAACGGCCGGGTCGAGCGGGTCGAACCCTACGGCTTCACCAAGGTCTCGGCCCTGGGCATCGAGGAGCAGCGGGTCAACGTCATCATCGACTTCGCCGATCCGCCGGAGCGCTGGCAGCGTCTGGGCCACGGCTACCGCGTCGAGGCCCGGATCGTGCTCTGGGAGGGCGAGGCGGTGCTCAAGGTGCCCCTGAACGCCCTGTTCCGGGAGGGCGAGACCTGGGCCGTCTTCATCGAGACCGAAGGCCGGGCCGAGAAGCGCTTGGTCGAACCGGGTCGGCAGAACGGGCTGGAGTCCGAGATCCTCGGCGGCCTCGAGGCGGGCCAGAGGATCGTCCTGCACCCCAGCGACCGGGTGGTCGCGGGCGTCCGCCTGACCGCACGGGACTGAGCCGGGACGCAGCGTCAGGGGACCCGGACCGGCACCTCCAGGAAAACGCCGAACTCCTTGGCGAAGTTGCAGCTGACCCGGCCGTGGACCCGGCCCTGCTCGTCGTAGAAGCGGCCGCT